>NC_009955.1 GCF_000018145.1 Dinoroseobacter shibae DFL 12 = DSM 16493 | reverse complement strand
AGGACATGCCCCGCGACACAGACAGTAAATCCGCGCAGCTTTATCGCATGGTCATGCCGGGCCATGTCTGCCCCTACGGTCTGAAATCGAAAGACCTGCTGGAGCGGCAAGGCTTCGAGGTGGAAGACCATCCGCTTGACACCCGTGAAGACACCGATGCTTTCATGGAGAAGCACGGGGTCGAGACGACGCCGCAGACTTTCATCGGGGACGAACGGATCGGCGGTTACGATGATCTCAGGGTGTTTTTCGACATTGACCCACCCGAGGAAGAGCAAAGCGACACGACCTACCAGCCGGTCATCGCGATCTTTTCCGTTGCCGCGCTGTTGGCATTGGGCCTGTCTTGGCACCAGTACGGGTCGGTCCTTACCTTGCGGGGGTTCGAATGGTTCATTTCGCTGTCCATGACCATTCTCGCGATCCAGAAATTGCAGGATGTCGAAGGGTTTTCGACGATGTTCCTCAACTACGATCTGCTGGCGCGCAAATGGGTGCGATACGGCAAGGTCTACCCGTTCGGCGAAGCGTTGGCAGGTGTCCTGATGACTGCCGGCGCGCTGCTGTGGCTCTCGGCGCCTGTCGCCCTGTTTATCGGCACGGTCGGCGCTGTCAGCGTGTTCAAGGCTGTTTATATCGACAAGAGAGAGCTGAAATGCGCCTGCGTCGGCGGTGACAGTTCCGTCCCGCTGGGGTTCATTTCGCTGACGGAAAACCTGATGATGATCTTCATGGGTATCTGGATGCCGGTCCGCGCGATCTGGTTCTGAGGTACAGCCCCTTCTTGCCTGTCACTTGGCCAACCGCTCCGGCGACAGATCCTCGATGATGGGGCAGTCGGGCCGGTGATCCCCGGCACATTTTTCCACCAGTTCGGCGAGCGTCGCGCGCATGGATTGCAGTTTCGCGATCTTTTCCTCGATCTGGCGCAGATGGTCTTCCGCAACCGCCTTCACTTGCATGCTTTCGCGGTTTTCATCCTCGTAGAGCGACAGGAGCGTCCTGCAATCTTCGATGGTGAACCCCAAGGCCCGTGCGCGACCCAGAAACGCCAGCTTGTGAATGTGGCTCTCGGTGAACGCGCGGTAGCCGTTCTCGCTACGGTTCGGGCGGATCAGCCCGATGTCCTCGTAGTAGCGGATTGTTTTTGGGGGCACACCCGATTGTCGGGCAACGTCTCCGATGTTCATGTCGAACCTCCGTTATTCTGCTGGAGCAGGAGTGGCGGCTGCCAGCTCTGCCGGGATTGCGCGCTGCTCGTCCATCGCAGGCGCGATGCGCCGCAGCCGCAGGGCATTGGTCAGGACAAACACCGAGGACAACGCCATCGCACCCGCCGCAAGGATTGGTGACAGGAGCAACCCAAAGGCGGGATAAAGCACCCCGGCAGCGACCGGAATAAGTGCCACGTTGTAGGCAAAGGCCCAGAACAGGTTCTGCCGGATGTTGCGCATGGTCCGCCGCGATACTTCGAAGGCGTTCACCACGCCGCGCAAATCGCCCGACATCAGGACGACATCCGCAGATTCGATGGCCACATCGGTGCCGGTTCCAATGGCGATGCCCACATCGGCATGCGCCAGCGCCGGGGCGTCGTTGATCCCGTCGCCGACAAAGGCGATGCGCTTGTTCCCTTGGCGCAAACTGTCGAGCGCCGCAACCTTGCCGTCCGGCAGGACGCCGGCGATGACGTGGTCGATACCGGTTTCGCGGGCGATGGCTTCGGCGGTTTCGCGTTTGTCGCCGGTGATCATCGCAACCGCAAGACCCTTTTCGTGCAGCGCTGCGATGGCTGCGCGGCTTGCCGGTTTGACCGGATCGGCCACGCCGATCACGGCGGCGACACGCCCATCTATGGCAGCGTAAAGCGCCGTGCGACCCTTGCTTGCGATCTTCGTTTCCTCTGGAGCCAATGCCGAGACGTCAATGCCTTCGCGCGCCATGTAGCGGTCGGCCCCAACCAACACCTCCACGTCTTCGACCACGGCGCGCACGCCGTAACCTGTGACCGATTGAAAGCCTTCGGCCGCCACAAGAGGTGCGCCCTCGGCCCGCGCGGCCCGCACGATGGCGTCCGCGACAGGATGCTCGGAGAGCGACTCCACGGCAGCGATCTTCGAGAGCGTTGTTGGGCGATCGAACCCTTCCGCCAGCACAAGGTCAGTCAGTGCGGGTCGCCCCTCGGTCACCGTGCCTGTTTTGTCGAGGGCGACCACATCAACGGAATCAAGTTGCTGCAAGGCGTCACCTTTACGGAACAGGACACCCATTTCCGCAGCACGTCCCGTCCCGACCATGATCGAGGTCGGCGTCGCAAGCCCCATCGCGCAGGGGCACGCGATGATGAGCACCGACACACCGGCGACCAGCGCCATCGTCAGGGCCGGATCAGGCCCGAAAAACAGCCAGACCAGCACGGTCGCCGCCGCGATCGCCATCACGGCAGGCACGAACCACAAGGTGATCCGGTCGACCAATCCCTGGATCGGCAGTTTGGCGCCCTGGGCCTCTTCGACGATGCGAATAATCTGCGCCAGGGTCGTGTCGGCGCCGACCCGCGTGGCGAGGAACTGCAGGCTTCCGGCGCCGTTGACCGTCCCGCCGGTCACCGTATCTCCGGCACCTTTTTCAGCGGGGATCGGCTCGCCTGTCAGCATGCTTTCGTCGACGCGGCTGGTCCCCTCGATGACCTCGCCATCGACCGCGATGCGTTCACCAGGGCGCACGATGACGATGTCACCCTGAACCAGCGCATCGATCTCGATCTCGACGCTTTCTCCGTCCCGCATCACGCGTGCAGTCCGCGCCTGAAGCCCTAATAGCTTCTGGATGGCCGCGCCCGTTCTCCCCTTGGCGCGCGCTTCAAGAAACCGCCCCAGAAGGATCAGAACGACGATGACCGCTGCCGCCTCGAAATAGACGGTGCGCAGCGTGTCAGGCAGGACCGACGGTACGAATGTCGCAACCACGGAATAAAGGTAAGCCGCCCCGGTGCCGACCGCGACGAGGCTGTTCATGTCGGGGGCACCCCGGAACAAGGCCGGGAAACCCTTGGTGTAAAACGTCCGGCCCGGGCCGAAGAGAACGATTGTCGTCAGCACGAACTGAAGAAGCCAACTCGTCTGCTGGCCAATCGTGGTCTCGATCAGCATATGAACGGCCGGAATGACGTGGCCACCCATTTCGATCAGGAAGACCGGCAAGGCGAGGATGGCCGCAAAGGTGACCCGTTTGGCAAGCGCCTGAGCCTCTTCCTCCTTGCGCGCAACTCTGTCGTCACCGGCCTGGGCCGTTGCCACGGTTGCTGGATACCCTGCCGCGCCGCTTGATTCGATCAGATCGGATGTCGTGACAAGACCTTCGACGTAAACGACCGTCGCCGTCTCTGAGGCGAGGTTGACGTTCACCTCGACCACCCCGGGCACCGCGGCAAGCGCCTTATCGACCCGCCCGACGCAAGAGGCACAGGACATCGCTGCAATCGTGAGTTCGGCCCTGGCCTTCCGCGCGGGGTAGCCCAGCTCGCGAAGGGATTCGATGATGTCGGGAATGCGCTTGAGCGCGTCCACGCTCATGCGAGCAGTTTCCGAGGCAAGGTTCACCGACACATCCTCTACGCCGTCGATTGCATTCAATGCGCGATCGACCCTGCCAACGCAGGACGCGCATGACATGCCTTCGATCGGCAGGCTGATCTGTTTGGGTTCGGGCATATGTGTCACCTGTTTTTCCATTCGAAGTGGAATATGAGGCTTCCAGTTACTGGAGGGTCAATGGGAGGGCGCCAAATAAATTTCTTCACTTGACCTTCCAGCGGGGGGGAAGCCCCATGTCACCGATAGAAATCAGATCAAGGAGTGGTTCCGATGAAGTTCAGCGTTCCGGACATGAGCTGTGGGCATTGCACCGCAGCAATCGAAAGCGCGGTGAAGAGCGCAGATCCGAATGCAGGCGTAGAATGTGACCTTTCTGCCCGACAGGTGCATGTCGACAGCGTGTTACCAGCCGATCAGGTCCAAGCGATCATTCGGGATGCGGGCTACAACGTGGAACCTGCGGCCGCTTGATGCAGTGCCTGGACCACCCAAGGGTGGTCCGGGCACAGAATTTCAGTCTTCGACTTTGCGGGCTTCCTCGACCAAGTCGGCAAGCTGCGCCTTTTCGACGAAGCCCGGGACCAGCGCATCCCCGATCACGAAAGACGGCGTGCCGTTAAAGCCCAGAGCTTGGGTCAGTTGCATGGAGGTCGCAATGTGCTCTTCGACCTCGGGGGCCTCCATGTCCTTGCGCAACTGCGCGATATCCAGGCCGATCTCCTCGGCCACGCGCAGCACGGAGGCCTCTTCCGCGCGGCCTTCCAGCCCCATCATTGCCCAGTGAAACTCTTCGTATTTGTCCTGCTTGCGCGCTGCCAAGGCCGCTTTCGCGGCAAACACCGATCCGTCTCCGAGAATGGGCCATTCACGATAGACGAGGCGAATGTTGGGATCGTCTTCGATCAAAGCCCGCACCTCGGGTTTGACCCGCCGACAATAGGGACAGTTGTAGTCGAAAAATTCCACAACAGTGACGTCCCCTTCCAGGTTGCCGAGAACCGGCGCATTCGGATCGTTCTCGATCAGATCGCGCTGGTCATTCAGAACTTGGGCCTGACTGAGCTCCTGCGCTTGCGCCTGCCTTTGTTCGAGGATCGCCACGGCCTCCATGACAATCTCCGGGTTCTCGCGGATTGCCTCGAGCACAAGTTCCTTGACCCGGGACTCTGACAGTTCGTCCGCGAGTGCCGGTATCGGAAGCAAGGCAGCTATCGCGACCGTCGTGAAGGCTTGTCTGAAACGCATTTTAGTTCTCTCCCCGTTGTTCGTCGGCTTCTGTCCGCGCGGCCTGGACTTCGCGGATGCGGTCTGGCCAGGTGGACCGGATGAAGGCCAGGATGTTGTGAATTTGCTGGTCGGTCAGCACGTCTGCGAAACCGGGCATGCCACTGTCGAATTCGACGCCCTGACGCGCCAGAAGCGCCGCACCCCCCAGTTTTGTGTAATCGAAGAGCAGGCTGTCAGGATGATGCCAGGTGTGACCCGTCTCATCATGTGGTGGTGCTGGCAGGCGCCCATCCGCGCCGGGCGTTCGCCATTCCGGCTGGCCTTCCAGACCCGCGCCATGACAAGACGCACAGTTTTCTGCGTAGAGCAACGCGCCTTCTTCGATGTCGTAGCTCTCCGCCCTGGACGCGCTGCCGACATCCGAGGATGCACTGGTCGAGAGCCAATACGTGAAGGCGGCTGCTGCGACAGTGATCGGAAGGGACCAAACGAGATATCTCATGTGACCCGTATCCAGGTTGTCATGCCAGATGCGGCGTGGCTGAGCATGTGGCAATGGAACAGCCACTTGCCGGGATTGTCTGCCGTAAAGGCGATCTCCCGGGACTCGTTGCCGGCCAACAGGATCGTGTCCCGCATCGGCCCGAACGCGCCGTCGGGGCGCAGCTCGCGGAAATGCATCCCGTGCAGGTGCATCGCATGTGGGAAAACGGTCTGGTTCTCGATCTTCAGGCGCACCGGCTCGTTCAGGGATAGATCGGCCAGTGGCGTGTAGGTCATTTCGGCGACATCATTCAGGGCCCAGAATTTGCCCGCTTGGGCAAGCTGACGGAATCCAAGACGTTCCCCGCCAAGCAATGCGGACTGCATTCGCCCCATTGCCCCGCCGGACATGACCAGTCGCAAATCACGCGCATCGGCAAGGTCCGGGGCGTGTGCCGCGGGGTTCGGCGGCAACGGCAGTGGCTTGCCTCTTGGTACTGAACTGGCTGTGCCGTTGACCAGAAAACTCACCAACGGGGTCAGTTGATCATCATCGCCGATGCGAAGCAATTGGGCGGTGCCGCCTTCGTCTTCGGTCACATCCACAATTAAGTCGACGCGCTGTGCCGGGCCGAGGATCAACTCGCCGTCAACCGACTGGGGTTGGCCGGTTGGCATTCCATCCACGGCCACCGTCCAGCCACTGAATCCAGAGAGCCTCAGCGGGAAAATTCGAGCGCTTGCTGCGTTGATGATCCGCAAGCGAATGCGCTCGTTGCGCTGCGCGGGCAAGGTCAGGTCATAGCGCCCGTTGGTCGTGATAAAGTTGCCGGTACGTCCACCGTGGCTCATCATCATGGGCTGTTCGAAATTGTCGAACAGCTGCCCGCTCTCAGGGTCGAGCAACCAGTCCTCCAGAACGATGACTTCCTCGCGGTCGATGTCCGGTCCATCGACCTCTTCGACGATCAAGGCACCGCGCAGACCACGCGCGACTTGCTCGTATGAGCGATTATGCGCGTGATACCAATAGGTGCCCGCGTCCGGTACGACGAAGTCGTAGTCAAAGGTTCCACCCGGCGCTACGGCCTCTTGGGTCAGCCCTGAAACGCCATCCATCGCGTTGTCGATCCGGATTCCGTGCCAGTGAACCGAACTGGGATCGGGTACCTCGTTGCGAAACCTGCGACGCACCCGATCGCCTTGTGTGACCCTGATTTCCGGGGCCGGAACGAGGCCGTCATAGCCCCAGATCTCTGTTTCCGGGTAGGTGTCCGGAAGAAGCTGTCGACGTGCAACCTTGGCAATCAGGTCCTCGAACGGGGTCGCGGCAAAAGCCGACTGCGGGATGGCCGCCGCGCAGGCCGCCAGTGTTGCATGGCGCAAGAAATCCCGACGTGTTTGTCTCATTTCGATCCTCGAGAAAGCGGGGGCGTGTTGCCCCCGCGTGGTGTTAGTTCGACGCGGGGTTCTCCGCCTCGACCGTGTCCTTGTTCAGCAGGAAAAGCGCCATCGCTTCGCGATCGGCAGGTGTCAGAAACCGAGTTCCCTCGCGAACCACTTCCGCCATGCTGCCGCCGAAAGCATCGCCCGAAGGGGTGATGCCGGTCTGGAGCGCATAAGCGAGGTTTGAAACCGTCCAGTCATTTTTGACCAGGTCTTTTGGCCGTATCGCGGGGGCCTTGCTGCCACCGGGAAGCTGGGCGTTGCCTGCAAAGGAAGCACCGATATCGCGGCCTCCCGCAAGATTGCGCGGCGTATGGCAGGCTCCGCAATGTGCCGCACCGCGCACCAATTCCCGTCCTCGATTCCATGCGTCGCTTCGCCCTTCAATCGGTTCGGTATCCGGATCGTAGAAGAACGCCGCTCGCCAGAGCTTCAGCCCCCATCGTTGGTCGAATGGGAAGCTGACATCATTTTCTGGTGCAGGCTCGTCCACGGGCGGCACGGTTTGAAACGCCGCCCAGAGGTCAGCGATATCCTGATCAGAAAAATCCGCATAGAAGGTGTACGGGAAAGACGGATAGTACGGCGTTCCATCGGGGCCGATGCCTTGCCGCACGGCTTTTGCGAACTGTTCTGCCGTCCATTCGCCCATGCCATGTTCCGGGTCTGTCGTCAGGTTGGGCGGGTAGAACGTTCCGAACGGGGTTTCGAGCGGCGCCCCTCCGGCAAGTGGTGCGCCGCCCGCTTCAAAATTGGTATGACAGGCAATGCACCCACTGGCGCGCGCCAGATATGCGCCCCGGTCGACATTGCCCTCTATTGCAATCGGAGTCACTGCACTGCCGACAGGCCATGCAATCACGACGCCGAGGCTGGCCGCGCCCAGCACGGCGGCCCCGCTGACGAGTGTCAAGAACCGGCGCATGGTCAGTCTTCTTCCGCCCGGAAGCGTTCATGGCATGCGGAACAGACCTGGGTCGTCATCGCGAATGCTGCGTCGGCGGGCATTTCGGCAATGGCGGCCGCATCCATCATGTCGCCTCGGCCCATCATCGTGCTCCCGCCCATCATGGTTGTATCGCCTCCCATCATTGACCCGCCGCCCATCATCGAGGCGCCATCCATGGAGGTATTGCCGCTCATGCCGCCCAATCCATTGTCGGCTGCGCGTTCCAGGCCCTCAGAGTATTCTTCCAGCTGACTTGCCAATGCCGCGAAGCGCTCCCAGTCGGTCCACACCTCGTCCTTGGCTTCCGAGGGCATGCCCCCTGTGCCCTCTGGGAACAGCTTTGTCATGCTCTCACCGGCGTGCTGCTGGAACAGGCGCGCGGCATCGCGCACTGTTTCTGCGTCATAGGCCGTTTCGCCCCGCATCATCGGGGCCACGGTCTTGACCGCCTTCCCCATTGCAAGCATGGCATCCATGCGCTCTTTCACGATGCCGGTGGCACCGCTATGCGCGAATGCCGTGACCGCAGTACCTGCAATCAACACTGCCGCTACGATAGTCGTCTTTTTCATGTCTTCGATCCTTCTTTGGGTCTGCTTTTCGAGCGATGTGAAATCAGACCCACCGTCGGGGCGGTGGAGGATCGCTGATCGGGCGCAATTCGGTTCGTTGGATCGCGCCGTCTTGCATGACGGCTTTCAGAAAAGAAGGCTCGTACGCCATGTTCGGCTGAAGCAATAACGCTGCCGGGACAGAACAATCGAGGCCTGGATGGCAGTGGCCAGAGGCCTCGGTCGATGGCCCTGCGTCTTCGTGACCATGGTATTCCTGCCCCAACGACGTTTCACCATGATATACCGGCGCCTCTGGCACCCCGAGTACTACAAGGAAAAGGCCGAAAACGGCCGACAGAATCCATCGGTTCGTCTTCGACCAACGCATCAGTTGATCCCGTTGGCCCGCTGCAATTCGCGGACATAGGCGGCCACCATCTTGACGTCTCCTTGGGTCAATCCCTCGATCTTAGGCATATTACCGAAATTCCAGTGATGTGCACGGACGCCGTTTTGAGCTGCCAGAACAAAAGCCATGTCCGAATGGTGGCTCGGTTCGTAGATCTTGTGCACGAGAGGCGGCGCAACACCGTTGCGACCGGCGGCATTTTCGCCGTGACACTCGGAACATTTTGCCTCGAATATGTTCTTCCCAAGCGCCGCCTGCTGCGAGAGTGCGTCAGGCAGCTGGACCTGGACGATCGGATCGCCTTCGGCAATCTCGCTTGTGTCAGGTGGCGTCATGGAGTGGCCAACCGCTAAATCTTCGGCTCCAACGAACTGCCAAACGGCAAAACCCCCGCCGATAACAAAAACGGCACCAATCAGCGCAGTTAATTTGTCCATGCCTGTATCTTCCGCCTTGCCCGTTGGGTCAGATGAGTTTGACTTGAGTGCCGACAGGCGCTCGCTCGTAGACTTCCTCGATCTGTTCGTTGAACAAACCGATGCAGCCGTTTGACGACCGGCGGCCGATCTTGCGCGTGTCCTGTGTCCCGTGAATACGGTAGTACTGCCACGACAGGTACAGTGCGCGAGTACCCAAGGGGTTGTCCGGATCACCCCCCTCGATACGTGCCGGCCATTCCGGATTGCGTTCCCGCATGGAGGGCGTCGGCGCCCAACTGGGGTTTTTGCGTTTTTCCACCACTTCAGTGTAACCGCGTTTGGTGAGTTCGTCGGTCAGCGGAACGGATGTCGGGTAAATCCGCATCTCGCCGTCCGCTGTCCAGTGCTGTAGCGCCATCGTCACGGTGTCTGAGATGATGATCCCTTTGCCGAGCGTGTCGAAATGGTCTTGCCAGTCATGAACTCGGAAAGAAGAAATGTTGCGGCGAATGGTTTCGGCTCGAACCACGCTTGGTGCAACCAAAGCGACAGCCGCATACCCCAACAGGCTTCGTCGATTGATCTTGTTGTTTCGCGATGTCGTCATGACACACTCCTAGCCTACGGTTTGTACATGTCTTTTACGGGAGACCCGGCATCAGGCAACCTGACAAGGCCGCGAGAAGTGTATCCATTTGTATCCTTGACCTTACCCTGCTGGAGGGTCGCAAATGACGCCAGGAACGAGACAAAGAGGGTGTCATGGACGACGAAAATCCCAAGAATAAGCCGATTACAGACAAGCTCATGCATTACGGAATGATGGCGTGTTGCATTGTGATGCTGTTGCCCGTGATCGGTTTTTTTCTCGCTGGCGGAACGCTTGCGGGTATGTGGGGCAATGCATCGGCTTTCGCCCCGCTCCTGTTGTGCGTTGGAGCGCATCTTGTGATGCATAGATTCATGGGGAAATCGTGCCATTCCGACAAGGCAAACGATACTATCGAGGAAGCGCCCGAGCCCATAAGTTCCGTGATTCCTAGCGTCGCCCGCAACAGGCAGTGATGTGCGAGGGAAAGCAAAGGTATTCGTATTGCTGTTGATGGTTACATTACTTGGAGGTTGCGCGGGAAGCCTTGCAGACTGCCTAGATCTGAAGGCTATCGTGTCCACGAAGCAAGCGTCAGACCTTCTGCCGGATGGGTGTCGAACCCTTTCATCTTCTGCGACTGGCGTTGCGCGAATTGTCTGTGCGGACGGTCGTCAGGGTTTTGCCACAGGTGGACTTTGACGCAATTTCCGCCGTCCTGGCGAAATCTGCGGAAAATATGGGAAGGAAGCAGGTATCTTGATCGATTGCCTTTTGATCCTGCGACGGGTTTTGCTTATTCCCTTCGTGCTCCTGGCCGTTGTCTCTGGAAGTGTCGCGGCAGCAACCTCTGCTGAATACCAGAGCGCGCCACTCACCGCGCATCTCATTAGTGTACAGGACGGCGTTCCCGAGAACACACAGACTCTGTCAGCCGGGCTTCACCTTCAACTGAACGAAAACTGGAAGACCTATTGGCGGTCGGCGGGCGAGGTGGGAATACCGCCTTCGGTCGAATGGAGCGGTTCCGAAAACGTCGCAGATGTCGAATTCATGTGGCCCGCCCCGACGCGCTTCACCGCCTTCGGCATCGAAAATTTTGGTTATGCGGGTGAAGTCGTCTTTCCGCTGCGCATAACGCTCAAAGATCCCGGCGCACCTGTGACTCTTTCCGCGCAGGTCAAACTGCTGGTGTGCTCCAATGTCTGTGTCCCGGAAGAGTTTGACCTGTCACTTCGCCTCGGACGGGGCAACGTCATCGACAGCACTTCGGCTGGGCTGATCGGTACGTTTTCCGAGCGCGTCCCCGAAGGGGCCAAGACGAGCGGCGTCAGCGAGGCAAATGCCTTCATCGACGAAGACCTCACGGAGTTGATCGTCAGCCTTCGCGTCGATGAACCACTCCAGTCGCCGGATGTGTTTCCCGAACTGGGTATGGGTGTTGCGCTTGGCAAACCCGATATCCGTTTGGGAGAAGAGGATCGTTTGCTTTGGGCGCGCTTGCCGATCCTCTCGTCGAATACGGATGTGACAGTGGCTCCGTCGATTACCGTCACCGACGGCGAGAACCGGGCCTTCACGATCATCGCGGATCGCGTGGCGCAAGGAATAGCACCACCCTTTGAACTGGCCGCCACGACACCGGACATGATGGAACTGATCTGGATTGCCGCGATCGCGCTGCTGGGCGGATTGATCCTGAATGTGATGCCCTGCGTGCTGCCGGTGCTGTCCATCAAGGTGTCGTCTGTGCTCAAACACACCGATCACGACACAACCCGTGTCCGGTTCGGTTTCGTCGCTGCCAGCGCCGGCATCATGACGTTCATGTGGGGTCTGGCGCTCGTCCTCTGGGCGCTCCAGACGGCAGGCCTCAGCGTCGGGTGGGGTTTGCAGTTTCAAAGCCCGCTGTTTCTTGCGGCGATGATCGCTGTCCTGCTCGTCTTTTCGGCAAATCTGTTCGGAGCGTTCGAGTTCGCCCTTCCACACGGCATGCAGACGCGGCTTGCAGGGGCCGGAGGACGCAACGGGTATTCCGCCGACTTTTTCACTGGCATGTTCGGTGCCGTCATGGCGACGCCTTGTTCGGCACCGTTCCTCGGCACCGCGGTGGCCTTTGCTTTGGCCGGGCGTGGCGTGGACATCCTCATCGTCTTTACGAGCCTCGGGCTCGGCCTCGCCCTGCCCTATCTCGTCATCGCCGCGTTCCCGCGTCTGGTCGCATTCATGCCCAAGCCTGGTCGATGGATGCTGATCATCAAAAGCGTCATGGGGGTTTTGTTGCTTGCAACCGCCGTGTGGCTGTTCTGGGTGCTCGACGGTGTCGCCGGGCTTGCGTCTGTCATCGCGGTCGCGGCGTTGTCCGGTCTCGCCGTTCTGATACTATCTCTCCCGAATGTGCAGTCCCAATTCAGGTGGTCTATTGCCATAGCCAGCCTTGTCCTGGCCATTGCCGCAGGTCCTCTCTTGCAGCAATCAGCACCTGCGCGTTCGACGCCGCAGTTGGCAATGGCTTGGATCGCATTTGATCGTTCGGAAATAGCGAAACGCGTGTCCGCAGGAGAGGTCGTTTTTGTCGATGTGACCGCTGACTGGTGTCTGACTTGCAAAGCGAACAAGACACTTATCATCGATCGGGAGCCAGTCCGGAGCGCGCTTGAAGCGCCTGGAGTCACGGCGATGCAGGCAGATTGGACACGCCCGGACACGCGCATTTCCCGCTACCTTGAGAGTTTCGGCAGATACGGCATCCCCTTCAATGCCGTCTACGGACCATCGGCACCGAACGGCATTGTGCTGTCCGAATTGCTAAAAACCGAGGACGTGATGAACGCCTTGGCGCAAGCCAGTGGTCGGGATGTTTCCGCAAAGGTTGCCGGACAGGAGTGACCTGCTCGACCGGGACACCGAGCAGTAGTCAGCCGCCGAGCCGCTCAAGCGCGGCACGGACCGCCGCACGCCGAGGATCACTGGCGGGCTGCTGCTCCAACAGCGCTTCAGCCTTGCGGTAGGCCTCAACGGCGCGATCGGGCTCCTGAAGGACGGTATAGGCATTTGCCAGCCGCATCCAACCATCCAGATCGTCCGGTTCATCCTCAAGACGCTCGGCCAGCCGCGAGACCATCGATCGGATGAACTCCGCGCGATCCGCGTCATTCATCTCCGACGCCGCCGCGACATCTGCGGCACTCGGGCCTGGTTGCGACGTCGGCCCGCTGGGTAGATTGACGACCGGAAGGTCAGCTGCCGCTGCAATCCGGTTGATCTGCGCTGCATAGGTCTCCATCCAGGGAACGTAAGCCTCTTCCTGATTCAGTCGTGAAACAAGCAGATCGTAGGCCTTACGCGTCTCTTCTTGCTGAAAGTAATACAGAGACTCGAAGTAGGTTGCCGCAGGATTGGATGGGTCAAGGTCCAAAGCGCGATCAATGGCCAATTTCGCCCGTGGAATAACAACGCCGTCATTGGCAACCGCGACAGCCTCTGCCAGCATGGAGAATGTCGCGGAGGTGGCATCCTCCCGTTCGGCAACGACTTCGAAGGCTTCGACGGCATCGGCTGCTCTGCCCATGCGCTGATAGGTCTGGCCCAACAGCATCCACCCTTCGCTAGGGCCGCCGGTCGGATCGGATACAAGCCTTTCGCGAAGTTGTATTGCCAGCGCCGTCACTTCATCAGTCTGTGCCCGCTCCTCTGCACGGGCAGCGAAGGCCATTGAAGGAACCTCCGGCGATCCCATCGTCAGATAGTAGCCCGCGGCAATAACCGGCGCGAGGACCGCCGCGACAACGAGAGTGACTCTGCCACCATTACGGGATGATCCGGCTTTTTCTTCCGAATTGCGGGTCGTCGCGAGGATCCGTTTCTTGATCTCGAGTCTGGCCGCTTGAGCTTCCTGTTCAGAAATCAAACCGCGGTCCATGTCTCGTTGGATTTCCCGCATCTGATCGGCGAGGATCGCCGGTACCGCATCCCCTCTGGTGAGAGTGTTCGATTTGGACAGCAGCAGCGGGTAGAGGACAATTCCGATTGCGACCAGCGTCAAAAGAACGAAAATACCCCAGATCATGACGCATCCCCCGCTTCGTTTTGCCTGAGAATTTCGGACACGGTGTTCTCATCCTCCGAGCCCAAGTCTTCAAATGCCTCTTGCTTTCGCCGACTCATCAGTAGCCCGCCACCAACGAAAACCCCGATCAGAACGAAAGCGATCGGAGCGAACCAAAGCGCGTAGGTCGCAGGCTCCAGAGGCGGTTTCAGCAGCACGTAATCCCCGTACCGCGCCCGTATGTATTCGATCACCTCCGCGTCGCTGTCTCCAACGACCAGGCGCTCGCGTACGAGCAGACGCAAGTCCCGCGCCACACCCGCGTTCGAACTGTCGATGTCCTGGTTCTGACAGACGACGCATCGTAGATCCTTGGAAATCTCCCGCGCACGCTGTTCCAATACCGGGTCGGTCAGCATTTCGTCCGGTTCCACCGCATTGGCGGCAAAGGGAAGGAGCCCGATGCAAAACGCGAAAATCAACTGTCTCATGAACCTGCTCCATTTGGCAGTGCGCCTGCCTGCTTCAGGGCTTGCGTGAACCGTTCGACGGCGTCCGGACCCACGACCGGCCCGACATAGCGAAACAAAACGGTGCCATCGCTATCGACGATGAAGGTTTCCGGCACGCCCGACAGGCCCCATTCGATCCCGGTCCGGCCCGACAGGTCGGACCCGATCCGCTCGTAGGGATTGCCGAGGTCATTGAGCCACTTCACGGCATCCTCAGGTTTGTCTTTGTAGTTTATTCCGAACAACCGCATGCCGTCTCGTTCGACAAATCTTGTCAACACGGCATGTTCCGCGCGGCAGGGCACGCACCAGGACGCAAAGACATTGACCACGACCGGTCGTTCGTTGCCGACAAGATCGCTTCGGGCCAGGCCGGGTGTCTCCAACCCCGGCACGGGATCGAGGTCGAACGCCGGGGCCGGTTGCGAGATCAGGACGGAAGGGATCTCGTTGGGATCCCGGTCGGGATTGAGCCCCCAGAGAAAAAACCCACCGAATATGACCGCCGCAATAAACGGCAGCCCGGCAATGAGACGTTTCATCTTCTCTCCTACTCGGCAGGAACGGCATCGGTGGCTGGCTGTTTGGCACGGCGCGGCGCCCCGACCCTCAAACGGCGATCCGACAAGGACAAACAGCCACCGATCACCAGCAGGATCGAGCCGATCCAGATCAGGTTGACGAGCGGTTCATAAAGGATCCGAAGGGTCCATGCTCCGGCGTTGTTCACTTGATCGGAGGCTGGCGTTGCAATCGACGTATAGAGATCACCCGCCAATGTGGAGCGGATGGCCGACTCCGTCGTCTGGCTTTCCGCGACCGGGTAATACCGCCGTTCCGGGAAAAGTGTCGTGACCAATTCGCCATCCCGACGCACCACAAGGGTGCCGCGATCCGCGATGTAGTTCGGCCCTTGAACCTTTGCGGCCCCTTCGAAGGTGATGTCGAACCCGGCGATCGTGACTTCGGTCCCGGGGGCGGCAAAGACGATCTCCTCACTCTTCCATCCGGTCGAGCCGATCATCCCCATCATCAACACAGCGACGCCGGCATGGGCAAGCGTCATACCGTGAGAGGCGCGTGGCAGGTTGCGCACGCGTCTCGCGCTCTCTGCAAGGGAAACCTCGAACAGACGGATGCGTAGCGCCCATTCCCGCAGGGTCGCAAAAAGCAGCCACGCTGCGCCGAGGATGGCAAGATAGGCCATGATCGGCCCACCGTTCAGAAGATACCATGCGGCCAAGGCTGCAATGACCGCCAGCACGGCCACGAATTGGATGCGATCGAGCAAACCGGCGATATCAGCCCGCTTCCACGACAGGAATGGACCAAGACCCATGAACACGACCAGTGCCAGCATCATCGGAATGAAGGCCGCGTTGAAGAAAGGTGGACCGACCGAGATCTTGTCCCCGGTGACAGCCTCCAGGATCAGTGGATAAAGCGTCCCGAACAGGACCGTTCCCGTAGCGGCGGCCAGAATGAGGTTGTTCACGAGCAGCCCGGCCTCGCGGCTGATCGGGCGAAACAGACCACCCGGCTCCATTTCGGGCGCCCGCCAGGCGTAGAGCGCCAGCGACCCACCGATGGACACGGCCAGCAGACCCAGAATGTAAAGCCCGCGCTCTGGATCGACGGCGAAGGCATGCACGGATGTAAGCAGGCCTGACCGGACGATGAACGTCCCGAGCAGCGAAAGCGAGAAAGTCAGGATGGCAAGTAGGATGGTCCAGCTTTTGAACGCGTCGCGCTTTTCGGTGACGATGGCGGAATGCAGCAGCGCCGTGCCCAGAAGCCAGGGCATGAAGCTCACGTTCTCGACCGGGTCCCAGAACCACCAGCCGCCCCAGCCCAGTTCATAATAGGCCCACCACGATCCAAGAGCGATACCTGCCGTAAGGCTGACCCACGCGGCCAATGTCCACGGGCGGACCCATCTGGCCCAGGCCGGATCGACGCGCCCTTCCAGAAGAGCCGCAACGGCAAAGGAAAACACGATGGAGAAGCCGACATACCCGAAATACAAGAGCGGCGGGTGCATGGCGAGACCCATGTCCTGAAGCAACGGGTTGAGGTCATTGCCGTCGAGCGGCGGCGGAAACACCCGCTCGAAGGGGTTCGACGTCAGCAGCAGGAAGGACAGGAAGCCGACGCTGATCCACGCCTGCACCGACAAGGTGCGCGCCTTGGTCTCGGCGGGGATGTTCGATCCGAACCAGGCGACGCCCGCGCCGAACACCGCGAGTATCAGGATCCAGAGCAGCAGCGAACCCTCATGGCTGCCCCAGGTCCCGGCCACCTTGTAGAGCATTGGCTTGAGCGAATGGGAGTTCTCGACGACGTTCCTGACGGTAAAATCGCTGACGATGAAAGCCTGCATCAGCGCTGCGAAGGCGATGGCCACAAACAGCACTTGTCCTATTGCCGTCGCCTGGGCGGATTTCATCCAGACGGCATTTCTACGCGACGCACCTGCAATCGGTAGAACACTCTGAACAAGCGCAAGCGCCAGTGCGAGGGCCAGTGCGAAGTGACCAATTTCCGGGACCATGGCGTTCTTTCCTATTCAGCGTCGGTGGGCGTCGCGTCGGACGGCTTTGGCGTCCGCGGCGGGGTCTATTCGTCGAGCGTTGCTTTGCGGCGACGGAACTCTTCTTCGTCGATTTCCCCATTTGCAAAGCGGCGCCTGAGCGCTTCCTGCGCGTCCGAGTCCGGGGGACGGGTGCCATTGTCCCGCAGCCTGAACACCAGAAACACCACCAATGCGATCAGCGCACCCCAGAAGGCGAGCATCATGAAGCCGCCCATAAAGCCATAGCCACTGCCCCACATGTGCCCCGTCCAGGAGCCTGGTCCATCAGCCTGCGCCATGCTGGCGGGCAAGCTGGCCAGCAACGGCAGGATCAACGCGTTCAGTTTCATCTGTTTCTCCTTCGATCAGTTCGGTTTCATCCAACGGGATGGTGACAACAGCGCGCAAACCCGCGCTGTTCTGATTGACCAGCTGGATATCGCCGCCATGGGATTGGACGATTGTCCTCGCGATTGAGAGCCCAAGCCCATAACCGCCCGTTTCCAGAGACCTCGATTGCTCGAGGCGATAGAACGGATCGAAGACCTTTTCCAACTGGTCGACGGGAATGCCGGGCCCATTGTCATCGATGTTGAGTACGAGGTTCGAACCGTGGGTCGCCCAGCTGACTTTTGCGGCACCACCGTAGCGAACGGCGTTCTCAAGCAAGTTCCTCAGTGCCCTTCGGAACGCGTTGGGTCGAAGCCGCACGGCAACATCATCACTCGGGGCAAAGGTGCAGTGTGCCGCCATATCGCTGCACAAGCTGTCCAGAAAATTGCGCAGATCGACCACTTCGGCACCTTCGGATCCGGTAAGGCCGCGTGCAAAGGTGAGCGTCGCTTCGACCATACTCTGCATCTCTTCGACCGATGCGATGAGGCTGTCCCGCGTCTCTTCTTCGTCAACCAGCTCCGCGCGGACACGCATGGCAGTCAACGGCGAGCGTAAATCGTGGCCAAGGGCTGCGAGCATACGTGTACGATCACTGACAAACCGGGTCAGCCGTCGTTGCATGCGGTTGAATGCGACGGTCAGATCTCTGACCTCGGTCGGCCCTGTGACCGCCAATTCGCCCACATCTTCGCCCCGGCCAAGATGGTCCGCGGCCTTCGACAGGTGCCGCAAAGGACGCGTCAGGCGCGTCATTACAAACCAGAAGATCGCCACCAGAAGCAGTCCGGCGGAAATCCCGAAGGTCAGCATCGAATAGAAAGGCCATTGGATCGGCGGTCGCTCGAACCGCGTTCCGACATTCAGCCAACGCGCTCCCTTGATGGCGATGGACAGGTTCATTTCAACCGCTGTCAACTCTCCGCGCATCATCGCGAGATGCATTTCTGTCATCTCGTCCGAGAGATTGGGAAGAGGCCGCAACTCGCCCTCGACCTCGTGCAATTCAACGCGAATATCCCGGCTGTAGCTGTCATCCATCAGGGCGCGTATGCGCGCTTCCACGATGCCGCCGTCCGAATGACCGGTGTGATCCACGATCGGAGCGTCCGACAGATCGAACCGGATCAGAGGCGAATTTGCCGCGCGAAGGATCGAGTCCTGCAGATCCAGCGGGGCCTCTTCGATCAACCGCGCGACATTCGCTGCGCGACCCGCGGCCTCGAATCCTAAAGCTGCACGGATCGCAAGGCTGCGCTCGTCGGCGAACAGGAACAGGCTGATCACCTGGGCCACGACAAGTGCCGCGACCACAAGCAGGATCAATTGGCCGCTCAGAGATCTCATCGCACGGCGCATCACGGCGCATCCTCGACATCGGCAGCCAGACAGTATCCGCCGTTCCGCACCGTTTTGATGACACTGGGCCTAAGTACATCCGGCTCGATTTTGCGGCGGAGACGGCTGATCTGATTGTCGATGGTGCGATCCATCGGGCCTGCCGTCCGACCAGCGGTCAGGTCAAGCAACTGGTCACGGCTGAGCACCATCCTCGCGCGTTCCAGCAGGACCGCCAGCAATTTGAACTCGGAGGTCGTCAATGGGGTCTCGGTGGTGGACTCGTCAATCAGCACCTGCCGGTCGGTATCCAGTATCCAGTGCGCAAAAGAGACTTTCCTCCCAGCGAGGCTTCCGGCCACAGGTTCGTCGCGGTTGCTTCTCCGAAGAACCGACTTGATGCGGGCGAGCAGTTCTCGTGGATTGAACGGCTTGGCGAGATAATCGTCCGCACCGATTTCCAGACCCACGATCCGATCCGTTTCCTCACCAAGCGCCGTCAGCATGATGATCGGAAGATCACCCTCTGGCGCAAGTCTGCGGCAAACCGACAAACCGTCCTCGCCCGGCATCATGACATCGAGCACGAGGAGGTCGAAGTGACCAGTGGCCAGCTTGGCATCCATCTCCACGGCATCCCTGGCGACGGTCGTGCGCATTCCGTTCTTCTCCAGGAAGCGCGCGACGCTTTCGCGTATCTGAGCGTGGTCGTCCACGATAAGGATATGAGGTGGCGGTCCCATGGCGTCCTTCCTAGATCATCGTTGCATTCTGTTTCATGGGCAGAATTGTAGCCGTTTGTATCAGGTCAGTCCCTTGCTACAGATGGATACAAATCTGTGCCTGCACCGTGTCGTGCTCCCGGGTAGCGTCGCGCGTATGTTATGTGACCTTTGGGATCGCAACCGATCAAAGGATGAGGTTTTCGAATATGGCTCTTGATTTGAACCGGCGCCGTTTCGTTCTGGGTGCTCATATGACGGTGCTGACCGTCGCGGCGTCACCGCTGTTGGCGCAGAGCCGATCTGTCTGGTCGGCAGAGAATGCCTTTGACGCGCTTCTATCGGATACGGCGCGGATCATCGATGTCAGAACGCACAAAGAGTGGCAAGAAACCGGCGTAGGTGCTGGTGTATGGCCGATAAGCATGCACGCGTCCGGTTTTCCGGACCGATTGTTCAGGGCCAAGGAACTGAGCGGTGATCGCACTGTTGGACTGATCTGCGCCACTGGCGGACGCTCCGCATCGCTGCTTCGAGCGTTGAGACAAGCTGGTTATTCGGGCTACGCCGATATCTCGGAAGGGATGTTGGGATCAGGCGAAGGGCCTGGCTGGATCGCATCGAACTTGCCGACCGTTCCGGTGGATGTCGCCCTGAACGGGTTGCCCCCCGCGTTGGCCTGACCAGTGAAGAATCAATTGGTCCCGTTGTGCTAAAAGCCTGATGTATGGTCAAATTGACCTGTTTGAACAGGAAGACGGGTTTGGGTGTATGACCGAGTTGATGGCTATGTTTGTCGGAATATGCGCGGCGATCGTGATGGGAATTGTCCATCATTATGCGTTGTCGGGCATTCTGAAGTTTTCCCCGCAGCGGTCGGATGGCTCCGGCTTTCGGATCATCCTGACGTTTTCCGCGTTGCTGTTGCTGCACGTATTGGAACTTGTGACGCTCGCCGTGTTCAACACGATGGTGGTGGCAAGCGTTCTGCCGCAATCGTTCAGCAACAGCCCGCCGATGTTTCAGGATGTTCTCTATGTTACGGGCATCTCGTTCTCGACCCTTGGCTATTCGTCCATAGAGGTGGTCGGGCCCTTTCGACTGTTGCTGATGCTGCAATCGCTTTTGGGCTTCATGTTGCTGACCTGGTCAGCGACGTTTCTTTACTCAGCCTGCCAGCAAGTCTGGCAGAAGGCGAAAGATGACTGAAAATCGCCACGCGCGTCGGACATGAGCTTGGCGTCAGCGTCAAATACGTCCTGATATCGGTCCTTTGACCTCACCGTGGAACGGTTGAGTGAGCGCTGCGTTGCGCGCGTGGATGAATAGCCCTTGACCTTCCAGTTGCTGGAATCCCTAGGTACAAAGCCATGGCACAGATTTTCGAAAAGACAGGCGATCACGTATCGCACCATCGACACGGGGATATCTTGAAATCTCCCGTATGGGTTGGTGTGTTGTTTGTCTTGCTCACAATGCCGGCTCACCTGTTTTTGGATGAAAAGAGCTCGATAGCTCTTGCTTCGATCACGCTTGCTTTGATTGGCGGTGCCTATATCGGCTTTGGCGCCGCGGACGGCAGAGCGCGCGTGTTCTGGGCAGAGCTCGCCGTCGCCCTTTTGTTCGGCTCGGCAGCCTTTTTGGGGCTGATATGGCATTGGGCTTTCCTTCCCTTGGGCTTGGCCCTGCACGCCCTTTGGGACATGTCACACCACAATTCTTATCGTCTCGCCCGGATTCCGAACTGGTATATTCCATTCTGCGTGGCCTTTGACCTTTTGGCAGCGACGTTCTTCGTTCTGCTCTATGCCGTGTTTTGATCCATGATGATGCGCATCCTTCTTATTGCGGTGTTCCTGATGGGAGTCGTCGCATTGGCCTTCCCGGACGTCCTTGGCGTTGACATTCGCCTGCCTGATCGCGCGGAAATTGACCGCTGGATCGAGGCGGCAGGTCTTGCCGGACCAATGGTTATCGTGGCGCTTATGACAATCGCTATCGTCGCAAGCCCCCTGCCCTCGGCGCCGATCGCACTCGCCGCCGGAGCGGCTTATGGGCACACGTTCGGGACACTCTTTGTCGTTCTTGGCGCGGAACTCGGTGCGCTTGCCGCTTTTGGTCTGGCCCGCGGTCTCGGTCGTCCCTTCGTTGAGCGTCATCTCGGTCAGAAGATTAACACAGGCCTGTTCGGATCGCAGAACACTCTGACCTTCTTGGTCTTCGGCAGTCGCCTGCTGCCGTTTCTGTCCTTCGATATGATCAGTTACGCCGCAGGTCTGAGCAAGCTGCATCTTTGGAGGTTCGCGCTGGCCACGATGGCCGGGATTATTCCAGCGAGTTTTTTGCTCGCTCACATGGGCAACCAGGCGATGAACGGAGATGCCCGCACTGCCACATGGACCGCGCTTGCGCTCGGTGGCTTTACCGGCCTGTCGGTTCTCTTCGCCGCGACGCGAAAGACCGGTACACAAGGGGAGGAGAGCTGATATGGCCAGTCATTCTCACGCCGGGCACATGCCGAGTTCCGGCAAGGCCCTTGTGATTTCGGCCTGGCTCACCGGCGTCTACTTCGTGATTGAACTGGCCGTCGGGCTCTGGACTGGCTCGATTGCCGTCCTGTCGGATGCGTTTCACACCCTGTCGGCGGTTGGCGGCGTTCTCGTGGCCATCACCGCGCAGCGGATTGCGCGCCGTCCAGCGGATTCGACGCGCAGTTTCGGATGGTACCGCGCCGAAATCATCGGGGCGCTGGTGAATGGCGGCTTTCTTCTCGGCATGGCGCTTCTGGTGATCTGGATGGGCGCGATGCGGCTCGGAGACCCGATCCACCTGGCCACAGGCCCCATGCTTTGGGTCGCCTTCGGGGGCCTGGTCACGGAAGTGGTCTCTCTGGCGCTGATGTGGCAATCGAGCAAGGACGATCTGAATGCCCGTGGCGCGCTCTGGCACATCATCCAGACCTTTGTCGGCAGCCTCCTGATCATCGTCACCGCCCTTGTGATCGAGTTCACCGGCTTTCTGGCGATTGACCCGATTCTCGGCATGGCGTTCGGGGTGGTTCTCCTCTGGGCCTCTGTGGGCGTAATCAAGGAAGCGGTCCACATTCTCATGGAAGGCACGCCCGAGGGAACGGATCTCGACGCTGTAACAGCGGACCTGAACGGGCAGGACGGGGTTCTGGATGTTCACCATGTGCATGCCTGGACGCTGACCAGCGGCAAACACGCGTTTTCCGCCCATATCCGCCATCAGTCACCCGCCGAGGCCGCGGATTTGCTGAACAGGGCCTATCGGCGGCTGACGGAACAGCATGGGTTTCACATGGTCACGCTGCAGCTCGAAACAGAGTGTCTCGACGAGCGCCACGCGCGGGATCTTGATATAGTCCAGATAGCGGCTGCAAAGGCTGCGCAAGAAAAGACTGATGTGCGAGATGCGCATCCGCACCCAAGCCCTAACACAGAAGGGCCGTAGACTGTGATGGACATAATACTAGCCGCAGAGCCGGAGATTCGTCTGACGGCGTTTTTGAGTGTGCTGGCCGCCATGGCGCTTTGGGAACTCGCCGCCCCGCGTCGGCGGCGTGACATTCCGCGTGTCATCCGTTGGTCGAACAACCTGGCACTTGTCGTGATCGATACGGCGATCCTCCGGTTGTCTTTCCCAATCCTGGCCGTCGGTCTGGCGGTCCTGGCCGAGGAGCGGGGCTGGGGCCTGTTCAACATTATCGAGGCTCCTTTCGGGTTGGCTGTGATCCTGTCCATGCTGCTGCTCGATCTGGCGATCTATCTGCAACATGTCATGTTCCACGCCGTCCCGGCCCTGTGGCGCCTGCACCGGATGCACCATGCGGATCTCGACTTCGACGCAACCACTGGATTACGCTTCCATCCGATTGAGATCCTCATCTCGATGGCGATCAAGCTCGCCCTGGTGGCAGCGCTTGGTCCGCCCGGCGTCGCGGTTTTGTTGTTCGAGATCATCCTCAACGCCACTGCCCTCTTCAACCATGCCAACATCAACCTGCCGAGACCGGTCGACCGGTGGCTCAGATGGATCGTCGTCACACCCGACATGCACCGCGTGCATCATTCTGTCGATCCGCGCGAAACCAACTCAAACTACGGCTTCAACCTGCCGTGGTGGGACCGCCTCATGGGTACTTACGTAGCCCAGCCCGCGAAGGGCCACGAGGGAATGACGATCGGTATCGAGCAGTTTCGCACGACGCGCGACCTCTGGGTCGACAGGATGTTGATCCAGCCCCTTCGCGGGCCAGCAAGCGGACACGCCCTGGATACATCCGCCCTCACGCCGACAAGCAGGAACAGCCTCTGGACTCTCGAAAACACAGTTCTAGGGTCTCGGGTAACTCAAAAAGGAACACATGATGAAACGACGTACGTTCTTGCTGGCCGGAGCGGCTGCCACACTCCCCCTGCGAGCACTGGCCAACACGGAACCGGTCATTAAAGTCCTGAAAACCCCCACCTGCGGATGCTGCACCGCTTGGGTCGATCATGTCCGGCAAGCGGGCTTCGCGGTCGAGGCGCAGGACGTCGATCAGGATGCGCTTTATGCGTTCAAAGATCGGCTGCAAATTGCACCGGAACTTGCTGGATGTCACACGGCGGTCGTGGGCGACTATTTTATCGAGGGCCACGTGCCTGCCGCGGACATCACGCGGCTGCTAGCAGAGCAACCGATGGCGCGCGGTTTGACTGTCCCCCGCATGCCGATGAGTTCGCCCGGCATGGGCGGTCCCGGGGCCGGTGACGCTTTTGACACCTTGCTTGTTGGCTCCGACGGCGCGACCTCGGTCTTCGCGAGCCACAGCTGATCAGGTCATGGGTGCAGGTGATAGATCCCGCGGGACGGGTTCATGACCCGTCCGTCTTGCACAAGCTTTCGCAGCGCCCTGTAGGTCGCCTCATGGCTCAATTGTAACCGAGCGGCAAATTCGACGATGGAGCCTTCGAGCAAGCCTGCGATCAACCCTGCCATCACCCGGTCCTCTGCGCGCCGAATGCCGACGATCTCCAGCATCTGTCGCTGCGCCTGTATCTGTTGAGCCGCCTGACGGCCATAGGCGCGGGCAAATGCCGGGTCGGCAAAAGCGGCCAATACGGAAGCCTTGTCGATCCGGATCAGCGCCCCGGCCTCAACAATGACTGCGTCGCAATGATAGACCTCCGAAAACACCGAAGCTTCGGCAAAGCTTGTTCCGGCTTGGGCACGGTGGATGATGAACCGCTCGCCATCTGGACCGACCCGCTCGAGATGCACGCGCCCGGTTTGCACGACATAGAGACCGTGGGTGGGGTCGCCTTGGTGAAATACGGTATCTCCAACCGCGCCGGAGATTGGGCGCAGGGCTGAGCTCGGGATATGATCATAGGGGTTTGGCAACATATGATTGAAATCATATTACGATGCATCCGCCCCTGCTAGCGTAAACATGACACCACCCCATTGAAGGACCTGTCCATGCGTCTCATTCCCTTCGTCCTTGCCATAGTGATGGCCGCACCCGTGGCCGCGCAGCACGCCAATTCCGCGGCTGGTCACGACATGGGCGGACCGCAGGAAACCGGGCAATCGGCCTTTGCCGCCTTGGCGGAAATCGTAACGATCCTGCAGGCCGATCCCGAGACGGATTGGGAGCGGGTCGATATTGACGGATTGCGCCGCCATCTGGTCGATATGGACCTTCTGACCCAAGAGGCCGTGGTCGCCCGCACCCTGCGGCCGGAAGGGGCCCGGTTCGAGATTCGGGGCACCCCCCGTGTTCTCGAGGCCATCCGCGCCATGGTGCCCGCCCATGCGCCCTTTCTCGCGGCCGAGACCGGCTGGGACGTTGTGACAGAGGACTTAGAGCGTGTCGCGTTTAATCGGTTTTATATCCTGCGGCCTTGAAGAAGTTGTAGCATTCCTCGTCGGTGAAGAGGTCGCACACATGACCGACAGCCTGCCAAAGTTCATGGTAGGTTCGGGCTGCAGCCTTTCGGATCAGGACCTTGAGCTTTGAGAAGGCCATCTCGATCGGGTTGAGGTCGGGACTGTAGGGCGGCAGGAACAGGAACCACGCGCCGATATCTCGCATGGCCTTGGCTGCGCCGGGGCTCTTATGGCTCGACAAGTTGTCGAGGATGACCACGTCGCCCGGACCCAAGGTCGGCACCAGCTGGGTCTCGATATAGAGGTCGAACAACTCGCCGTTCATTGCGCCATCGATCACCCACGGGGCATCGAGGCGATCATGGCGCAGGGCACCGATGAAGGTCTGGGTGCGCCAATGCCCGAACGGCGCGTGATCGACCAGGCGTTGCCCGCGCGGGGCCCAGCCGGTGGTCTTGGCCATGTTCGTCTTGAGCGATGTCTCGTCGATGAAAGCCAGCCTTTCCAGATGTCTGGCCATGAAGGGCTGGCGTTTGCCGATCCATATGCGGCGCAGATCGGCCACGTCCTGACGCTTCTGCTCAAGGGCTTGCAGGTCTTTTTTTGTGTGACAGCCCGAGCCTGAGCAGCAGCCGACCGACCGACGAGCGATGAACCTTCACCCCGTGTTTCGCGGCCAGTTCCGCGGTCAACTCGTCAATCGTCAGATCGGGTTGCGCCGTGATCCGGCTCTCCACCCAGCCTTTGACGCTGGTCAGTTTGCCGCGCCCGGGATTGCCCTGAGGTTTCGGCGCGAGCGAGCCGGTCTCGCGCTTGAGCCGCACCATGTCGTTGACGAACTTGATCGACACGCACAGCCGCCGAGCCGCCTCTGTGTGCGTGTTGCCCTGCTCGACAAGCCGCACGGCACGTTCACGCAACTCAACAGGATGCGCTTTGCCCATCTCTGACCTCCATATCTGCCTGAAAGACATGGAATCATAGGAACAACATCAGGGGAATCCTGAATCTGGTCAGAGGCGACATGCTCTAGAAGATGGCGTGGCGCTCAGTGTCGATGGCGATGCCGCGCAGATTCAGGGACTTGGTTTCTTTGGTCTGATGACCATCGGGGCGCATCACCAGGAGCACCACCTCATGATGGCAAAAGGCGCGGGCCCGCACCATTAATGCGCCGACAAGGCCTGTTTGATGATCCGTAGAGAGGTGCGCTGACAAAACGTTACATCTCGCGTGTTGACCTTCCAGCGCGGGAGGCACGGACACATGCCCGATGATGGAAGCGTCAGAGAATACCGCCCGCAGGGATTTCCTGTATTACGCAACGGTCGGGGCAGGGGTCGTGGCAACAGGGGCTGCGCTCTGGCCACTGGTGAACCAGATGAACCCCTCCGCCGATGTCCGCGCCTTGGCACAGATGGGGTCTGCTCCGGTAGGGGGCAGGATCGTACGTTAGTGCAAGTGCCCGGATTTGACTTTCTAGGGTCAGGACTTCGGTAACGGGGTCGCCTCAGTCAAGCGATTTTCCGCAGTCAAATTGATCCGCCAAGGCGGTTCGCTTGGATCGGGCATGCCTGTGGCTGCTTTCTGGCTGCCTTCGGCTGAGGTCCTTTGGGTACATGCTTCGGTTCGTGGTCAGCGCGGTGGCTGCCAACATGATGCTGGTTCGATGTAATTCCGATGTGCCCATCTCATAGGCGTGCTTGACTTGTGTCAGCGACAGTCCAAACCACGGCATTATCGGAACCACGTCCCTGCGGGACCTCGACAGCCTGCGATCAGGCAGGCAACGGGTGGCGGCTCATCCGATCAGGCAAGGTTCGGCGCGGCATCTGGCTGGAAGGTTGTGCCATCGACCCAAATCCGATGGAGGATGACAGCGATGCGGCGTGCGAGGGCGACCATCGCGATTTTGCGACCACGCCGCTGCGCGAGCTGGGCTCCCCATGTTCTCAGCCATGTCGATCGGCCGCGATTCATCATGACGGTTGCTGCCTGGCACAATGTTCGCCTCAGATTGACGTCACCAGCCTTGGTGATGCCGCCTGACACGTCTCGTTCACCGGACTGGTTGCGTGAGGGCGTCAGGCCAACCCAGGGGCCAATTCTCTTTGAAGACCGAAAGCGGGCAGGATCATCGACCGCAGCACGGAATGTAAGTGCTACGACCGCACCGATTCCAGGCATCGACATAAGCCGTTGGCAAACCTGATCATCCCAGGCCAACTGGCGCACGCGTTCTTCGAGCCCGGCCAGTTCCTGCCGTAGGGTCGCCCGGGCCCGCAGCATCGGGTCTGTCGCGGTTTCCAGCATCGGGTTGCCATCTGCCAACTCCCGAATGCGTGTCTCAAACCTGCCACGGGAGATCGCGCCGACCTTGAGGCCAAAGTTCCGCAGGAGTCCGCGCAACGACATTTCCAGAGCGATCATGTTCTGCTGGATAGCCTTTCGAGCGCCAAGAACCGCCCGGGTTTCCTGAGCAGACACGGATTTACAGTGGACCGGGCGGAACCAGCCGAGATGAAGAAGGCGTGCAATCCCTTCTGCATCGCGCCGATCCGTCTTGATCGGCATCGCCTTCAGCGCTCCTTTCACTTGGCGCGTTTCCATGAGCACCGTATCAAGGCCAGCTTCGGTCAGCCCTCGGTGCAGCCATTGCGACAGAGGCCCAGCCTCCAGGCCAATCGCCGCGATGCTGCCGTCCAGATCATGCAGCCAGCGCGCCAGAACCTCGGGTTCGCTTTCAGTCTCTGCCTCTTTGATAATCTTGCCGTACTCGCTGATCACGCAGACCGAAGTCTTCGCAAGCGACACATCCAATCCGACAAACAATTTCATCCCGTCATCCTCCATGTGGGTTCAATACGGGAATGGCGACAGCGCGGTGCTAGTCTGACAAGTGGCAACGGCGGCGCGTGACGCAGGCCCCGTTACGGCATCTCATAGCCAGTAAATGACGAGTGCAGCAAGGGCGATTGCTGATAGGAAGACCTTTGGGCATCGGTCGTAGCGGGTCGCCACACGCCGCCAATCCTTCAGCCTGCCAAACATGATCTCGATCCGATTGCGGCGCTTGTATCGACGTTTGTCGTATTTGACTGTTGCCTTGCGTTGCTTTCGACCCGGTATGCAGGGGCGTATCCCTTTGTCTTGCAACGCTTCTCTGAACCAATCGGCGTCATAGCCGCGGTCACCGAGTAGCCAATCGACCTTCGGAAGGCTGCTGACTAACGCCCGTGCGCCGATGTAATCACTGACCTGACCAGCCGTAACGAACAGGTTCAGCGGGCGTCCTTGGCTGTCACAAATGGCGTGCAGCTTGGTATTCATGCCGCCCTTGGTCCGGCCAATCAGGCGTCCACGCCCCCCTTTTTGACGCCCAAACTGGTCGCCGTGCGATGTGCCTTCAAGTAAGTTGCGTCGATCATCACAGTCTTCCTCTCGCCGTGCTCGGCGGCAAGACCGGCCATCATCCGCGCGAAGATCCCCTTATCGCTCCACCGTTTCCAACGGTTGTAAAGCGTCTTGTGTGGGCCATAGGCAACGGGTGCGTCACGCCAGCGTAAGCCATTGCGATTGATGAAGATAATCCCACTGAGAACGCGTCGATCATCTACGCGCGGCTTGCCATGGGACTTTGGAAAGAAGGGGGCAAGACGCGCCATCTGCGCGTCCGTGAGCCAAAAAAGATCAGACATATTCACCACTCGGTTTTCGAGCCGTGAATCATGCCGCTACACGAAAATCAATGGGTCCTGACCCTAGGAAAAGGACTTGGCTCACCCAAAAAGCGCTCTAAAGTCCTCTTATGCAAGCCAAGATGCGAAACGCAAACACTCGATCCGGCTTTGCCTTGATTGTTGTGCTGTCCGGTTTGACTGTCCTGACCGCTCTGTTTGCCGTGACCAGTGCCATCATGATGGCGCGCTTGGAACGTTCACACAGCACTGCAGTTTTAGTCGGCACCAATCGTCTGAACCACGAAGCCCTCAGATTGGTCCTGCAAGGTGAAGTGCCTGATGCTTCTGCGGCTCTATTGCAGTTGGAGCTTGGCGGGGCGACTTATCAGATCACTCTTCAAGATACCGGCGGATTGATCGACCTCAATACGGCCGCCCCCGAATTGATCGACATGGTGGCGGATCATCTAGGTTTGCCGGAAGAAGCGTTAGATCGACTTCGTGATTGGCGCCGAACTCCGCACCGTTTGATCCGCACGAGCGATTTTCTTCGCGTCACAGACGCATCCCCCGCTTTGAACAGCAAGTTGGAAGAAATCGCGACAGTGTATTCAGGGCGACGCGGGATTGCACCTGACGTGGCGCCGCAAGCAGTCCTGGAACTCATTAGTGATCACGGCTCTTCGCGCGAAGCAGCACTCGAGGAGATCGACGGAGAGTTTGTGTCTGCTCCGTCTGGGGTGAATTTTCGAGTTGTCGTACAAGACTCAAAAACTAGGGCGGAATGGATAGCAGGAACAGTGCATCTGCCTCGAACATCAGACAACCGACGCGTTCTATGGCTGCGCTAGGCTATGATCCCGGCAAGTGACTTCAGCCAGTAACGCGTGTATCGGCGTTCGCCAGTGCGCGTGAGGGCACCAATCTCGACAAGTTCTTGTAGATCCCTTGTAGCAGTCGCGCGCGATATACCGGTGATCGAAATATAGTTCTCGGCGCTCAAACCACCCTTGAAGCCATCTGGTCCCTCCCGGAACATCCGCTCGATCACCTTGGCTTGCCGTTCGTTCAGTTGATCACGATGCCGGCCATAGAAATGCGCCTTGGCAATGAAGAAGCCCACGCGGCCCAGGGTGACCTGCTGCGCTTCAAGAACGGACTTTGCAAACCATACCAGCCAAGGCGTGACCTCCAGCGTCTTCTGGTGTCGCTCGAGCTGATCGTAATAGTCCTTTCGCTTTCGCTCGAGGGTGAAAGCCAGCGCGATCAGGCTGGGCTGGCCGATACTCTGAGCCAGGGACTTTTCGGCCAAGGCCCGACCCAGGCGACCATTCCCGTCCTCAAATGGGTGGATACTTTCGAAGTAGAGATGACTCAGGCCCGCACGCGTCAACGCTGGCAAGGGCTCCTCGGCACCCGGCTCGGTCCGATTGAACCAGTCGACATACCGGTCCATCTCTTCCGGAACCTGCACAGATGGCGGCGCCTCAAAATGCACGACCGGACGATCAAAACGGCCAGAGACGATCTGCATGGCATCCTCGTGCTGCCGGTATGAACCGATCGCCTCCAGGCGCTTGTCGAAGGCCAAGAGCATCTCATGCCACCGAAACAGGGTGCCGTGCGCAAGGGGCTCGGCATAGGTCGAGTAAACATCGACCATCATCTCAGCCACCCCCTGCTCGCGAGGTTTGTTCGGATAGCTGTCAGGCTCTAATCCAAGGTGCCGGCGAAGTGAGGATTGCACGCTGCGCCGGTCCAGCATCTCGCCCTCGATGGCACTGGTCTTCATCGCTTCATCGCTCAGCAGATCGATGCGGAGTTGATCACGCTCGGACGGGTTCACATGGTGGACGGCACCAAGGACTTCGCCTGAGGACAGCAAAAATCGCTGCTCAAGCGGTGCCAGTGCGGCCTCGTCATACCGGAATTCCGGCCAACCGGATATCTGCCAGTTCCATGCCATGAGTTATAGAGCCCTTTTTTATAACGCATGAATAGATCATTTTTGAGGTATAGAAGTCAATTCTATACCTCACGATTTCTCGACATCGTTCAGGCAAAGATACCCCCTTGCCACCTTGCTGCACAAAAGCTTCTTGCAGGCTTTGACAGCGTCGCCTTCCGATGCATAAGTGACCATCATGCTGCGGCCCTGTGTCCCGATGCGTCCCCAACTCCGGATGACCGATTGTTCCCCGAACAAGGTGGGCTGCACAGACAACCGATAGAACCGCGCCATGTTCCGGGCCGGATCGATGCGTTCGAGATCGACAGGGTCGTATGCGCCGCTTTGCATGGCCAGAGTCTCGCCTGTTGGGCCTCATCCGTCCAATGACAAATCTGAATCAATCCACCCTGACCGATTCAGCTTTTTGATGACCCAGCCCCGCATCCTCCAGCCCCTCCCGATCGGGCAGGTCCTGCAGGCTCTCCACCCCAAACACCGCCAAGAACCGCTCCGTCGTCACAAATGTATAGGGCGCGCCACGTCGCGGCGATCGCGGTCCGGTCCCGATCAAACCCTGCGCATGCAAGCGCCCGATAAGCTCGCGGCTGATCTCCTTGCCGAAGATGTCCTTGAGCCCGTCGCGCGTGATCGGCTGGTGATAGGCGATAGCGGCTAGGACCGCGGTGTCGAACTCGCTCAGATCCAGAAACTGATCCCCGATATCCGCCGCCGCCCGGATCGCGGGCGCATAGGCCGCCCGCGTCCGGAACATCCAGCCGCCGGCGACCTGGGCAATCTCGAAGGCCCGCCCATCCAGATCGGCGGCAAGGTCCTCGACCAGCAGATCGACTGAGGCGCCCTGCCCCACGATGCGGGCGAGGTCTTGGCGCGGGACTGGCGAGGCGGAGGCAAACAGCACAGCCTCGATCCGGCGTATCCATTCCCGCCAGCGCAGCTCAGGCGGCAGATCGGGCAACTCGCGATCCAGTTCGGGGTCTGAGCGATCCTTCGCCATCGCTACACCCCGTAGAGCCGGAAAGTGTCGCGCCCGGTCAGCTCGCGCACCGCACCGAGGTCGACCAGCCGGTCGCAGAGCCGCCGCGCGGCGCGATCCGGCAGGGGTAGCGCCGAGGGCGCCACTGCATCGCGGGTCAGGAACATCTCGACCGCATCGCCCGCCCCTTTTGCCCGAAGCTTGGGTGCGACTGCCTTGAGTTGCGCCGCCCGACGCGCGAGGTCCGCGGCCTGCCGAACGGCCTCGATCACCGAAGAGATGAGTGCGCGATGACAGGCCAGACGCAAGTCGCCGCCTTGCTTGCGCAGGTCGGCGCGTTTCAGGCCTGGGGCCAGCATCGGCACGAGATGATCCCAGCCGATTGCCAGAGCGAGGGCGGCATCCGCGAGGATCAGCGCTGCGAGGTCTTCGCGCGGCGCCTCGCGCAGCACCGCCTCGAGCACCATCACAGCCCGGGTCACTGGCGCGCCTTTCCCAGCATCGAGCCATGTCGCAATCTGGCCCGGCTCGATGGTCGGCAAGGCCCGATCGAGAACCTTGATCGACACCGGTCGCTCCGCCGCGCGCTGCCAAGCAAGATAAGTTTCACCGGCCGGCCCGGGCAGATCGCCGGGGCGCAGAAGGTATACGGCGTCGCGCAGCTCCCCTACCCGCTCCGGGCGCCCCGAAAACGCGACACAAGCCTCAGCCGCACGCAGCACCAGCCGATCCCGCAACAAGGGTTGGGGCACCTCCTTGTATCCCAACACTAGATGCAGTTGGCTCAGTGCGGCACCCGACAAAAACGCAACATCTTCAAGGGTTTCAGCGCGTGCAGAGGTGACCCAGGCGGGCATCCGGGGTAACGTGTCGCGGTCGCTGATATGATCTGGCCGGGTAAAAGTCATGTCTGAAGCCTACACCATCGCGGCGCTTTCTGCCAGAAAATAGCGATCTAACCGCCCCGACTTGCCGCTCTCCGCTATGTCCAATAAGTTTGCATTATCGGACATGATTATATATGCTCAGCAGCATGGCAAAAAATAGCGGGAAATCGAGTGCAAACGCACCAATCGGGTCCTCCGGCAGTGAGGGCAACAAGAGCAATACGCCGCCCAGCGAGGCCCTGAGCCTTCCCTCCTTTGTAGCGGGCTCCGGCAGCCTTGACAGGCTGGTCGAGACGGCACGCGATTACGCCCGTGCCGCCGCCTCCGAGAACACGCTCAAAGCCTATGCGAAAGACTGGGCGCATTTTACACGCTGGTGCCGGATGAAGGGCGCGGAGGCCCTGCCGCCGTCGCCCGAATTGATCGGGCTCTATCTTGCCGATCTGGCATCGGCTACTGGTGCCTCCCCTGCCCTCTCCGTCTCATCCATCGAGCGACGTCTGTCTGGCATGGCGTGGAACTTTGCACAGCGCGGCTCTACGCTTGATCGCAAGAACCGTCACATCGCTACGGTACTGGCAGGCATCAAGCGCAAACATGCGCGCCCGCCGGTCCAGAAAGAGGCGATCCTGGCCGAGGACATTCTCGCCATGGTCGCCACCCTGTCCTTCGACCTGCGCGGGTTACGTGACCGGGCGATCCTGCTGATAGGTTTTGCCGGAGGCTTGCGCCGCTCTGAAATCGTCAGTCTCGATCACGGCAAGGATGATACGCCCGATAGCGGCGGCTGGGTCAATATCCTTGAGGCCGGCGCCATCCTGACGCTGCGCGGCAAGACCGGTTGGCGCGAGGTCGAGATTGCTCGCGGCTCCAAAGATCGGACCTGCCCGGTGCACGCATTGGAGCAGTGGCTGCACTTTGCAAGGATCGACTTTGGCCCAGTCTTTGTGGGCACCTCGCGGGATGGCAAACGGGCGCTGGAAGCACGGCTAAACGACAAACACGTCGCCCGGCTGATCAAGCGTACCATCCGCGACGCTGGCATTCGATCAGAGCTGCCCGAAAAGGACCGACTGGCGCTGTTTTCGGGTCACAGTCTGCGAGCCGGTCTGGCCAGTTCTGCCGAGGTCGACGAACGTTACGTTCAGAAGCAGCTTGGCCATGCCTCAGCCGAAATGACCCGCCGCTATCAGCGCCGCAGGGACCGGTTCCGGGTGAACCTGACCAAGGCTGCGGGATTGTGACGGTCAACCGTCGAGCAGATAGGCCGTGAGGTTCCGATGGACATGCAATATGCGGATGATCGCAACCCCCTGCCCTTCCACACGATAGATTACCAGATGCGCTCCACTAGGATGGATACGTACCGGGGGTGTGAACTCGCTGCGCTCACGCGCCATCTCTGGAAAGTCAGCAAGCAGGTCGAAGAGTGCAAATAGACTATCCGAATAGTGATCTGCTTGCTCAATGCCCCAGTTGTCTGCGCCGTAGTGCCAGATGTCGGACAGGTCCTTTTCAGCCGCGGGTCTAATGACCCAACGACTATTCTCCGGCATATTTGGCGCGCATCCGGGACTTGAACGTACTGCGATCAAGCGGGACCGCCGGCCCGCTTGCGAGGCCCACGTCGACAGCGGATTGAATTTCAGCAATGGCTTCACGACGGTCCCGATCACGCCGGATCAGGTCGCGAACGTAGTCGCTGGAATTGGCATACCGACCTGATTTTGCCTGTTCTTCGACCCAGCTCTTCATCGGGTCCGGCAAAGAAATATTCATGGTGCCCATGCTGATCTCCTTTCAAACCAAACTTATGGCAAAGTTTGCCAAGAGGCAAGAGCGGCTCCTTCACTTAGTACTAATCGGTCGTTTATTAGCCGTATCCTTAACTGCAAAAGGCAGGATTTGATGCCGTTGATAGGCTATGCGCGAGTATCGACCGAGGATCAGACCCCCCTGCCCCAGTCGCAGGCGCTGAAATCAGCGGGCTGTGTCGAAATCCATGAGGAACAGGCTTCTGGCGGTGATCGTGCGCGGCCTGTGCTGGCGCGGGTGCTGGAACGGATCGGCAAGGGCGATACGCTGGTGGTGGTGCGCATCGACCGGCTGGCGCGGTCGCTGTCGCATTTGCTGGAGGTGATCGAACGGCTGGAAGCAAAGGGCGCCTTCTTCCGCTCGATTCAGGACCCGATCGACACCGGATCCCCGCAGGGCAAGTTCACGCTGCAGGTTCTGGGTGCAGCAGCCGAGTTCGAGCGCGCCCTGATCCGTGAACGGACCAAGGCTGGGCTTGCCAGCGCACGAACAAAGGGGCGGGTCGGCGGAAACCCTGGCCTGCGCGCCCGGGATCCGGCTGCGCTACGCAAGGTCCGACTGGCGCGACAGGACGGATATATGGAACGCCTGAATGAAACTGCGCAGGACTGGGTGCCCCATGTGCGTCGGCTGCGCCCCGATCTGGCTTGGGAAGATGTGGTGCGCATCATCAACGGCCCCCTACCCGAGGCCCGGCGCTGGACGCAAAGCCGTCTGCTGCGCGCTGTGAACGCCTACGTCCGCGATGGGTTCCTCCCCGCGACCGTGCTTGATCGCGCGGGCCCGCGTGCGCGAGATGATCGCCTGCCCGCCATCGTCGCGGGTATCAAGGGCGCCGATCCCGACATTACGCTTCAGGCCATCTGCGCCCGCTTGGAGAACATGCGTGAGCGCACACCCCGCGGCCGGACAAGCTGGCAGCCATCATCAGTGAAGATGTTGCTGGAGCGGGCGAAGCGGCTTGGGATACTATGAGTGAGTTTTGACGCTAAGCCTGTTCGTCACATCAGGCGACATCTCCAATAGAGTGGCAACTTTATCCGCTAAGCAGTTTATCCTTGCAAATCTTCCATCGTGTGGAGTAATTGCAAGGTATGTATAAGCGCCAAACTCATCACTTTGTGCAATCCGCGCTCGAGAGCCAAGCTGCTGTTGTCCTCCTCGGCCCCCGGCAGGTTGGGAAAACCACGCTCGCTCTAGACATCGCTTCGGAGCAACCATCGGTATACCTTGATCTAGAACGAGATGCGGACAGGCAGATCCTGACCGAACCGGATCTATATCTGGATGAACAGGCGGGAAAACTCGTCATCCTCGATGAGGTGCAGCAGATGCCTGGCCTGTTCAAGAGCCTGCGTGGTCAGATCGACCAGCGCAGGCGGGCCGGTTTTCGAGCGGGCCAGTTTCTGCTCTTGGGATCAGCCTCCAACGTCCTACTCCAACAGTCGGCAGAATCCCTTGCTGGACGTGTCAGGTATATCGAAATGCCCCCTCTACAGCTTACCGAGGTGGGGGCTGATCAGTTGAATGCGCTCTGGCTGCGTGGTGGCTTTCCTGACAGCTTCATGGCTTCAAGCGATCAAGCCAGCATGGATTGGCGTCTGGATTTTCTGCGTACATATTTGGAACGTGACATCCCTGCCCTCGGACCGCGTATTCCAGCCGCAACCTTGCGGCGCTTCTGGACAATGCTTGCGCATGTGCAAGGTGGTCTATTGAACGCTGCAGCCCTCGCCGAGGGGCTGGGCGTCTCCGGCCAAACGATTGGACGCTACCTCGATCTGCTCGTTGATCTCATGCTGGTGCGGCGACTGCAGCCCTGGCATGAGAATGTCGGCAAGCGTTTGGTGAAATCGCCAAAGGTTTATGTCCGCGACAGCGGGGTCGTGCATGCCCTGTTAAGCATTGGGACAATCGAGGGCTTGCTCGGGCACCCTGTCGTTGGCGGCAGTTGGGAGGGGTTCTGTATCGAGGCCCTTCTTGCCGCTGCACCAACCGGCACCGAACCATTCTTCTATCGCACTTCTGCCGGAGCTGAACTTGACTTGGTCCTTCGCCTGCCTGGGGGCGACATCTGGGCCGTTGAGATCAAGCGCACGACTGCGCCAAAGGTCTCGCGCGGGTTCTATGTGGGCGCGGAAGACATCAAGGCCAGCCGGAAGCTGTTGATCTACGCCGGAGAGCATGACGTCCCCGTGGCCGAAGGCGTTCGTGCAATGCCTCTTGAGCAAGGGATCGGGCTGTTGAGAGCACTATAGCGCAACGCTTGTTGCGCGCGTGCACGAGAGTAAGGGGTCTACTTGTTTTGTTCAGTTTTAAGTACGCCGCGCATTTCCCTGTGGCATTTTTTCCGGTCCCCGCAGGTCTCCCGGTGCGTACCGGTTGCATGGAATGCACATCGCAGCGGCCGCCCCGTCTACAACGGCTGTGGCCCATCTTCCTCCCCTACCCTTCTATGCGGCGCTTCGCATCCAGCGTGGTCAGGCCTTGGTCAACCGCGCAGCTACCCTTCGGGCTGCATCAGTTTCATAAGCGCCGACAATGAAACCGCCAAAAGCTTCGGCTCAATCTCCATCTTGACCTCCGACCTGGAAATTACCATCGAACCCGTCGCGAGGTCGAACAGCACGGCCTTCGCGCAACGCGTCGCCGGACGCTCCCCGTGAGGCAAGCTGACCGAGTGCGGCGGCATCTAGAAGATTCAGAAAGGGGAGACCGGCGCTGGCTACTTCACGGTGAGCATCTGTGATCACGGCTTCAACGCAAACATGGGCAAAGCCACCAACTAGGACGGTCATCTCCTGGGGTCCGAAAGACGCGGCGTGAAACATGCATGGTTGATCGGCTTCGCTCTGGCCAGCCGACTTAAACTCCAATCTTGAACGCGTTCAAGATTGGAGTTTCTGGAGCCACTGAGCCTCAAAATAAGCGCCTGAAACCTATAGGCGCGTGGTATCTTTATCTTTTACTCAGAACCGTGCTACCATTGAAGCAGAATCGAGTCGAACTCGGACCCAACCGAAGTCAGGGCTTATAAATGAGCGGTAGTTTAGAACAGTTTTTGACGGATCTGTCACGTGGGCTTGAGCGCACGATGGTGGCAGTGAACAAGGAACTCACCTTGCGTCAGCGCATCAAGCGAACCTGGTCCATGCGCCAGTGCGCTAGGTTTCTCAATGTGAGTATTCAGTATCTGACCAAGTTCGCCAATTCGAGCGATGACTTTCCCGCAGGAGAATATGTTGGAAGAGAGCGTGTTTTCACGCTTTCAGAATTGATGCACATGCGGGCCCTTCTGGCAGCCTCGGCAAAGCGGCCGTACGACTACCTGGCCTGGCGGAAGCCTGACGCACCTTTGCCCGTCATCTCGTTTGCAAGCCAGAAAGGCGGGACCGCCAAAAGTCTGAGCGCCGCGCATTTTGCCCAGTATCTCAGCTTGCACTACGGCATGCGTGTCGGTGTTATGGATGCTGACCCGCAAAGTACAATAACGCTCTACTTCGTCGGGGGAGAGGGCCTTCCCCAAATGCCCGACGAAAACACCGCCTCCATGGTGGACTTTGCTGGACTCTTTCAGTCGGAAGACGCGCCATATACCGACCACGATGCGCAAACGCTCGATAGCTTCCTTCTCAAGACCTCCTGGCCAGGCCTGCGTCTGCTTCCAGCTCACGGCGAAACATCCGAGGGTGAGATCCAGATTGCGCGGCTTGTCCGCGAAGCCCCCGCCGGAAAGAGCTTTTACCGCTACCTACGCGATGCCATCGACCGCTGGAAAGCGGGCCACCCACCGAAAACGCTACCCAACGAATTGGTAGTCGACGGCAAGGTCGACCAGGAGCGGCTCGACACCGCACTAGCGGAGACGCTGGATGTCATCATCATCGACTATCAACCCGCGCTCACACTGTTCCAGTTGAATAACGTGATTGCGTCTACTTCGCTGGTCATACCGCAAACCATGAAGGGGTTCGACATTGCGACGTTGTCGACCTTTGTGACTGGCCTGCTTGGGATGCTTCAGCACATCCTGGCCCATGAAAGGATCGAGATCGGAACCGGTGCGAACATGCTGTTGCCAACGATCGTTCAACGGTCCAATGCGCAGGATCTTAACCACATCGGAAACCTGCTAGAACATTGCCCCACGGAGATTCTGCCCGTGTTTTATTTGCGTTCCGACGCGATCTCGAACGCTTCGGACGTCTATCAGTCCGTATACGAATACGAGCCAGACACGCCGGGAAAGCGCAAGGGGATCAACCGGTTCATCACGAATGCCGACGCCGTGAACGACGCCATAATATCGCGACTCTGGCCAGGACTCGAACGTGGCTACGCCAATACTTGGATGGACGAATTCTATGAAGATGACGGCGAGGGTGAAGCATGAAACGCAGTATTCCAAGGTCGCTGGTCAGCAAGGCTACCAATCTCAATACAAACAAGGAACGTGCGAGCGGCTCCGAAGGCAGGACAGAATCGAGTGATGCTGTTTCGACTCCTTTCAAGGGGGCCGGCAGTGCCTGGAAATCAGGAGCGCTTGCGCAGTCGCAAGCTGCAGTAGAGCGAAGCAGAGCCGAGCTTTGTTTGGATATCCTCAACGGTCGCCATGAGATAAGCCTGTCGCCAGATCAAATCTCCGATCCAATGGGAACCGACCGCCGACAAGACTGGATGTCCCAGGAAGCCTTCAGGTCTTTGGTAAACAGCATCGCTTCGAACGGGCAGGACACGCCCATTCTAGTGTGGCCGGAGGATCCGGATTGGCAGCCGGATCCGTTGGACCCGTCGAATATCGCGGGGGTTCCATTCGTGATGCTGACAGGACGCCGCCGACTGGCTGCCGCGTCAGAGCTCGGTGTACCCCTTCGTGCAATACTTGCTCCGCCTGACGCGCGAAACGCTGAGAACAGCAAGTTTGAAATGTTGTTTCTGCGGTTTCGCGAGAATGAGGAGCGCGAGAATCTCAGCCCTTTTGAGCGATTGGTTTCGATTGGTGAAATGTATGAGACGCTGGCTTCTGGCGAAGAGAAACTGACAGCTGTGGCCTTCGCCAAGAAAATTGGTGTGCATGAGAGCCTAGTCTCGCGAGCACGGTCCGTTTTCGCTGCGCAGGATCAAATCTTGAACACGTTCAAGAACGTCTACGACATGAGCTTTCGCGATTTACAGGGTGCCTTAGCGAGCTTGGAGAGAACGAACAAAGCCAAGCCAAAACCAAAGACAAAGCCCCAAAAACTCACCGTAAAGCGCAAGGTGGGCAACCGAAATCTTTCGGTCACTTCCGTCGATGGAAACCTATCAATCAAGGTTGCAGGAGTGCCGATTGACCAAGAGCGTCTCGAAAAGCTTGGAGACTTAGTCGCAAGCTATTTGAACGTCGAAGACGCGGAGAAGGATACCGACTGAAGACAGCGTTGGTGAGATGTTCTTCGGAACGATGAGGCAAGGAGCAAAAAAGGAACGACAAGTGAATTAACGGCAAAAGAAAAGCCCCCAAGCGGTGTGGCCTGAGAGCTGATCTTAATGGTTTGGTCACCTTCAAGATAAGTCTCACAGGATTCACTGTCAACGACGAACGCTTCTGAGCGAACGGCTTTCTTTTGCCTCCACACAACCGGAGGTGAGATACAGGCATGAAACATACAGGTTGGCGCAAGCCGACACCGGGTCTTGGGATTGCTGAGCAGCTTGCCCAAGCCGGTGAACGGGTAGCAGTACCCAAGACGCGGGCATTTGTCGCGCTCAAGCGCGTTGGAGCGCATATCGGTCTGAAGGCCGGCGACATGATGCTCCTCGATACACTGGGGGCCTTCACGCAGGCCCAGGACTGGGAGGAGGGGCAGCGCCCGATCGTCTGGGCCTCTAACGCCTATCTGATGGAACAGACCGGCTTCTCTCTGTCGGCACTGAAGCGTCATGCGCGGCGTCTGGCAGAGAACGGTGTGATCTCTTTCCAGGATAGCCCGAATGGCAAACGGTGGGGCCGCAGAGACGCTGAGGGGCGTATCGTCGAGGCCTACGGCTTCGATCTGTCGCCGCTTTCGGCTCGAGTCGAGGAGTTTGAAGAGCTGCAGGCCGAGTTGCAGGCCGAGCGCGAGCTCTGCCAGCGCTTGAAGCGTCAGATCACGGTTGCGCGCCGGATAATCCGCGCGCGGATCGAGGCGGCGGTAAGCGGCGCGTTGCGCGGGCCCTGGACGCAATTCACGGGTCTCTTCGAGGAGCTTCTGGACCGACTTCCGCGCCGCCATCAAGCCTCTGAACAACTGGAGCGACTACTGGCGTGGTTCAAGGAACTTCAGGAACGAGTCGAGGCGGCCTATCTCAAGGCGACTGGTGCGATAAACCCTGTGGAAAACACCGACAAAAATGACGCCCAAGTTATGAAGAAGACCCAAGAAATGAACCCCAGGGAGGTCATTTCTGAACCCCATATACTAGTTACAAATCAACTTATTCCTGTAATAAGTAATTCCTCTGAAAAAGAGGAAGCGGCGGATGTCGTGCCCAATGCACGACCCGAGGAGCGGGTTGATGGGGAACTGGAAGACTGGGTTGCAGAGGTGCGCAAGAAGCGAACCGCGCTTGACCTGCCAACAATCATGCAGGCCTGTCCAGAGTTCGCGTCCTGGGCGCGTAATATGGGCGGATTCCTGAAGGATTGGGGCGATCTGCATCGGGTTGCCGGGCAACTCAGGCCGATGATCGGGATTTCGGAGCATGCTTGGAACGTGGCTCAGGACCGAATGGGCACTCAGGTGGCCACGGCTGCGTTTGCACTTGTGTTCGAGAAGCACAGCGCGGGCGAGGTTGCTTCACCAGGCGGATATCTGCGCGGCATGGTCGAGAAAGCCGGGGCAGGGGAGCTGCATCTTGAGCGTAGCTTTTATGGCAGGCTCAGCGGGCAAGCGGCGTAAGAGGGTAAGATTAAAAGATGTTACGCATCCGCAGATGTAGGCAGGGCTGTAGAAAAATATCTTGCCGATCTGCGAAATCTGCTAACTATCTGCCAAGTAACGATAATTTAGCAACTTGTGCAAAATTTTGCCGATCCCCGTTGCCGATTTTGCGTCCCCAGATGCCTCTGCTGTTCCAAATCAATGGCTTCGACAAAAACGCAGACATGGCGCGGTGTGGTGAGGATCCGCTGAAATTGGCCAGGACAGGGTCAATGCCCGAAAAAAGTGAAAGTGTCCTTCGGGTTTTGTGACTGACGGATGAGGGCCTTTGGGGTCCCTCAGATGGGTCCGGGCCGGATTCTGGTCTGCCGTTCCTGATCAAGGACATTCCCATGCAAATCGGTGTCTTGCGCGTGTTGCGCGCGACCGCTGCCTCGTGGTGGCGACACAAGGAACTACGCCGATCCGGCCAGACGGGGAAGGCACAGCGGCTCGAGCGCGAGACCGTCCTGCGTGATCTCGGGTATTTGAAGCAGGCCGCGTCATTGCCAAACGCGCAGGTCATCTGCGGAGAGGGCGGGACATTCATCCATCTCGGCTGGACCACCGTTTCGACTGTCGCGCCGATCGAGCGCTTTCCCTTGGCCGCACTGGCGGTCGCACGAGGGACGCCCTTCATCGATATCCGACCCGTCACCGATGTCATCGCCATCGCGAACCTGCCGCGGGTGGCGCGGGACGGATCGGTCGACCCTGAACCCTGGGGCCCCGGCAGTTCTGTATCGCTGCTCACCTACATCGACATGGTCGAAGGGCTCGGCGCGAGGATCCTCAACGATCCGCGGTCCCATCAGACAGCCTGATCACCACTTACTCTCACCAAAACTCGAAAGGACGCCAACCATGGCCCGATCCCGCACGCCCAAATTCGATGCCTCCGAGGTCATCACAAACGAAATCATCCGCATCATCGAGCGCGGCGTCCTGCCGTGGCGCAAGCCATGGACCGCAGGTGGCAGCTCTCGTCCCCTGCGCGTGGGCGGAGAACCCTACCAGGGAGTGAACAACTTCCTGCTGACCATGCGGACCGTGATGGCGGGCCACAGCTCACCTTTCTGGATGACACTGCCGCAGGCCAATGCGTTGGACGCAAAGGTCCGCAAGGGCGAGAAGTCCTCCGTGGTGGTCTACTATGGTAAGAGCCGAACCCGGGGGCAGGGGGACGACGATCATGACGATGGTGATGCAGACGATCCTCGCGTCTTCCGTTTCCAGAAATCCTACCGTGTGTTCAATGCCTGCCAGATCGAGGGCCTGCCGGATAGCTTCTTTCCCGACCCAGAGCCAGCGGCCGAGCATCCTCCGTCCGAGCCCATCCCGCACATGCAGGCATTTTTCGACGCCATCGACATCACAACCGTCTTCACGGGCACGGAGGCGTACTATTTGCCGCCCGTGGACAAGGTATACATGCCATCCTTCACGCGGTTCCAGGACCCGCGCAATTTCTACGGGGTTTGGGCGCATGAGCTGGCCCATGCCACGAAAGCCCCCCATCGACTGAACCGTGATTTCGGGTTCTCGAAGTTTGGCAACACGTCCTATGCGCGCGAGGAGATCGTCGCGGAATTGACCTCGGTGTTCCTGGGTCAGACGCTCGGCTTCACGGCGCATACGCTCGAGATGAATGCCGCCTATCTCCACAACTGGTTGCGCGTTCTTCGGTCGGACAAGGGCGCGATCTTCCGGCACGCCGCGGACGCGCAGCGCGCCTGCGACTACCTGATTGCCAGATCGGAGGCGGGCAGGGCAGGGCGCAGCGCCGAGGCCGCCTGACCACACGGAGAACGGAGACTCCCATGTCACGTAAGGAACCCAAAACGCTGCGGGTGGCCTGCTTCAACGACGGCCGTCGCAAGATCATCACCTTCAAGCGCGGTGCCTATTGGTGGAGCCAGTCCGAGGGCGCTTATCCGTTCTCGGCAGCGCTCGAGAGCATCAAAGAACACGGCGGCTGGATCGAAACCATCCCCAACCCGAATTACAGAGCCAGAGGGCTGTTCGGGTAGGGCACCTTCTGCTTCGGTCCTTCCGCCAAGCAGAAAAGTGAAAGCGGGCTTTGGGAAGGGTGTTTCAACTTCTCAAAGGAGATCCCCATGTCCATGACCGTTCAACCCCAGCCAGACCGTCCGGATCAGAGTGTGATCGCGGCGCAGAACGACGCGTTTCGCAAGCTCGCGTGCCTTGGGGTGCCGCCCGCGCAGCCCATCCAGGGCCGGATGCATGTCACCCGCTCGCTTATGGAGGCCAGCGACGGCTTCATGGCCGAGGCGGTGAAGGCGACAGGTGAGTTTGCCACATTCGAGCCCGAGAATGATCCGGAAGGTTGGCACGATTTCGGGGCGGTCGAGATCCGGGGCGAGACCGTGTTCTGGAAAATCGACCTGCATGAGGAAATTACATTTTCAAGTCCTTTTCGTTCAGTGCAACGCTGGTTTGGCTCCTCGGATATGCTCACTCCAGTGGCATCGACTTGCATACGGTGGGCGTGCTGCCCGAACCAAATTTCCGTTCACGTTCCCGGAATGGAGCCGCCTTGGTTGGGACCAAACTTCTACAGGGTTTGTGAAGACCATCAATCTTCTCGGTCACTCAACCATCCGGCGTTGCGCGTTGTTCTGAAGTATCAGTATCCCGTATTACACCTCCGCCTTCAGAACCGCGCCAGATGGGACAAGTCCCGTTTCCACATATCGCCACAAGGCCACGATGAGCTTGCGGGCAAGAGCCACAATGGCGACTTTCTTTCTCACCCCCGGGCGTTCAGCAGTGTATTTTCTGAACCAGCGCGCGAGTGCGCTTTGTGGCTGATACCGCAGCCAGCACCATGCCAGTTCGATCCCGAGGGTGCGCGCCGGTCGGTTTCCGGCCTTGCTGATGGACCTGTCGCGTATTTGTGCCGCCCCAAGTGCTCGTTTAGGCCACTTTCCGTTCGAAGGCGACCGGGCTTTTCCAGCCCAGTGCTGAGTGCCGCCGCCGCGGATTGTAGAACCCATTGATGTATTCGAAGATTGCCATCTCAGCTTGCCGCCTTGTTGCCCATGACCGCCGCCAGATCAGCTCGGCCTTGATGGTTTTGAAAAATGTCTCAACGGCCGCGTTGTCATAACAATTACCTTTACCGCTCATGGAGGCCCTGAAGCCATGCTGGCGCAGGATCTTCTGGTAGTCATGCGAACAGTATTGGCTGCCGCGATCACTGTGGAAGATGCAGCCCTTGGGCGGCGACCTGAAGGCAATGGCCATCTTCAAGGCCCGGATCGCCAGATCACGCTTCATACGGTTGCTGACAGCCCAGCCGATGACACGACGCGAATGCAGGTCCAAGATGACTGACAGATACAGCCAGCCCTCGCGGGTCCAGATGTAGCTGATGTCGCCTGCCCATTTCTGGTTCGGCCCGGCCGCACTGAAGTCGCGATTCAGCAGGTTCGGGGCGATGTTGAACGTGTGATCGCTGTCGGTTGTTGCCTTGAACTTGCGTGTTCTCTCAACGGTAATCCCGTTCGCACGCATCAAACGCCCAACCCGGCGGTGCCCCACATCGACGCCAACCTCCTTCAGTTCCTCGGTCATTCGTGGGCGGCCATAGCTGCCCAGGCTCAGCCGCGACTGCTCCTTGATGTGCGCTAAAACGACCATATCCATGCGCTGCCGGCGACTGGCCGGACGGCTGCGGAAAGCCCGCAACCCGCGAGTGCTGACGTTCAGAACCTGACACAACCGGTCGATCGGGAAGGCCCCACGATGTTCTTCGACGAACCGAAACCTCATGGCTTTTGGCTCGCGAAGAACTGGGTGGCTTCCTAAGAAACAGCCTCTGTCTCGGGAATAGGCGCCAATGCAAATCCGAGGGTCTTGGCGCGGCGATGGAGGTTTGAGAGCACGCGTTGTCGGTGTCGCTCATCATAAGCCGCCGCGCCCTGATCTTGATAGGTCATGCCATGGCGAATGGCGTTGTAGAACAAAACGGCAATCTTGCGCGCTGTCGCTGTGACCGCCTTTTGTTTGCCTATGCGCGATGACAGCCGTCGATAGAACGCGCCCAAGGCCGTGTCGCTTCGGCCTATTGTGACTGCCGCCAGACGCAGAAGCGCGGCGGCGCGGCTGGAGGATCGGCGTGTCCGGGAGGACAGCAGTTTGCCACCAGAGATTTTGTTGCCCGGTGCCAGACAGAGCCACGACGTGAAGTGCTTAGCGCTCTTCCAGGCCCGCAAATCCGTGCCGCATTCGGCCACCAGCTTCAGCGCCAGCGATGGCCCAAGGCCATGGATCTGTGTCAGGTCCGTGCCTAACACGCCATAGAGCGCAGCTCGCACATCGAAGGACGGCGCATTGTGTTGCGTGCCCTTGATCCGCGCCTTGGGCAGTGGGGCCACACCATCACCTGCCCGGACTGTCAGCGCCCCCACCGCAGCTTCCAGCCTGCGGTCGCAGGCCTCGATCTGCGCTTTGTAGAAGTCGTAAAGCTCCAATGACTGTGTCAAGGCAAAGACATGTTCTTCGCGGTCGTTACCGACCAGCGCGGCTTTGATCGTGTCCAGCGATGAATGGCAGCGGATATCCCGGAATGCGGCGAGAACTTCAGGATCGCGCTGGCCATCGACAATGGCGCGGATAGTCCGCATGCCCGTTGCGCCAGTGATGTCGGAGACGACATGATGCAGTTGCAGGTTCATCTCCATCAGCGCCTTCTGCATATGCTGGATATGCGCGGCAGCATATTCTGTCAGTCGTTCGCGCTGGCGCATGTAGGCGCGCAGGGTGGCTATCTCCGCTGCAGGGCGGAAACTGCTGCGGAGCAACCCATAAGAATGTAACTGGCGCAGCCACCCCGCATCGCTGACATCGGTTTTGCGGCCTGGCACATTCTTGGCGTAGCGGGCATTCACAAGGATAACCTCGAACCCATGCGCCTCCAGGATCTCGAAGGCCGGTATCCAGTAAACGCCGGTCGACTCCATGGCCACGCTCGTGACGCCGCACGACCGGAGCCAGTCGGCGAGATCATGCAGGTCTTGTGTAAACGTCCCGAAAGCCCGCACCGGCATGGCGGCGGCGTCAGGGTTCACAGCAGCCATATGCATGGTCGAACCAATGTCGATCGCAGCCGCATTAGGGTTGACCACGTTCAAATCCGGATGGCCGCCGGTCTTACGCTTCGTCATGGCATCTCCTCCGTTCAAGTCGAAGGGCGTAGGCCATGCAAGTTCGTCATCTTCCTAACCGGGATCGCCGCGATGGCGGCGTCACCACTCTCAAGTGCGCATCGACCCATGTGCCACGTTTTTTAACGGGGTCTGACCCTCCAATAAGCCATCGGCAACTGCCCTTCGGGCACAGCATAGCACAGGCTGTTACTACCGCGCACAGGCGGGCTGCGGCCCGGAACGGTTTTTTAGGATGTCCCTCTCCTCCTTGAGGATGTGAATCGCCCCGAGTTTGTCGGAGACCATCAACTTAAGTAAGGATGATGGTTATGACAAAAAGCAAAATGGCAAATCGCTACTCGCCAGAGGTCCGCGCGCGTGCGGTCCGGATGGTGTTCGAGCATCAAGGTTCCTACGAAACGCAGGCGGGCGCGATAGCGGCCATCGCACCCAAGATCGGCTGCATTCCCCAGACTTTGCGCGAATGGGTCAAACAGGCTGAGAAGGACAGCGGCATCCGTGATGGCGTGACAACCGAGGAACGCGACCGGATCAAGACCCTCGAACGCGAGAACCGGGAACTGCGCCAGGCGAACGAGATCCTGCGCAAGGCATCAGCTTATTTTGCGCAGGCGGAACTCGACCGCCCACTGAAGCGATGATCGCCTTCATTGAGGATCAGCGCGTTGTTTACGGTGTCGAGTCGATCTGCAGGGTGCTGCCGATCGCGCCGTCAACATTCTATCACCACCTGGCGTGCCTCGCTGATCCGTCCAAAGCTTCGGCCCGGCATCAGCGGGATACGGAGCTGCGCCCGGAGATCAAACGTGTCTGGGATGAGAATTATCAGGTCTACGGGGTCCGTAAGGCATGGCATCAGCTGAAGCGCGAGGGCTTTGAGCTGGCGCGCTGCACGGTGGAGCGGCTGATGAAACATATCGGCATCCGTGGGGCTGTGCGCGGCAAGGTGGTCAAAACAACCGTCCCTGACACGTCAGCGCCTTGTCCGCGTGACAAGGTGAACCGCGTGTTCCGGGCACCAGCCCCGAACCTCCTCTGGGTCAGCGATTTTACCTACGTGTCGACATGGCAGGGCTTTGTCTATGTTGCCTTCGTCATCGACACGTTTGCAGATCGCATCGTCGGCTGGCGGGTCTCACGGTCGGCCAAAACAGACTTTGTTCTCGATGCTCTTGAACAGGCCCTGCATGATCGACGGCCGGTCCAAAAGAGCGGCTTGGTCCACCACTCGGATCGTGGCGGGCAATATTTATCCATTCGCTATACCGAGCGTCTGGCCGAAGCTGGCATCGAGCCATCGGTCGGCAGCGTCGGGGATTCCTATGACAACGCCCTCGCAGAAACGATCAATGGTCTATACAAAACCGAGCTGGTCCATCGTCAAGGACCGTGGCGCAATATGCAGGATCTGGAAATGGCGACACTCGGCTGGGTCGATTGGTTCAACAACCGGCGCCTGCTTGGACCCATCGGAAACATCCCGCCAGCAGAGGCTGAAGACAACTTCTATGCATACCGCGAAGTGCTCGATATGGTCGCGTGAAATGAAGCTATAGGTCTCCGGTAAAACCGGGGCGATTCAATGCGGTTCTCACGCCGAAGCCGTTCGTTCTCCCGCGCAAGCTCGCGGTCCTCGGGCGAGACAACATCTGTGTCGCGGTGTGCCGTCACCCATTTGTTCAAGGTCGAAAGCCCAACGCCCAAATCGTCGGCAACCTGACGCCTTGTTAGCCCGCTGGTCAGCGCAATTCGCACTGCATCCTTGCGGAATTCATCCGTTCTTCCTGTGCCCATAGTTCGTCTCCTTTGTTGCAGTAAATGCTATCAAAGGAGCGGCATCAAACCGTGACAGGTCCACACTGTGTCGTCCAACACCGCGAAGCCCTTCGAGCAGCACTGCCTTTTCGTGCTCGGGGAACTGTCCAGATTCAGCTGCAAGAGCTTCGTCGCGTTCCTCGGCCAGAGCCTTGATCATCTTGTTCGTCAGTTCCAAGCGTTCGAAAGATCGCACGATCTCGCGCATGAGCTGATCGGGGAAAGGGCGGCCATCGGCAGTTTCGAGGCCCTCCAGTTTCTTGCGCCATGTGACCATCGCTGGGTTGATATGCCGGACGCCTTGCAGGGCGAGAAGGGCACGAATGCGATTGATGTGGCCAGTTCGTTCGCTCATTAGCCTCTTGCGCTCTCGGTGGAAGCGTTTGGCGTCTTCTTCAGCAACGGTCGGGACGCGCACAGTGCGGAATGCCTTTCGATCTCCGGAACAGTAGTTCTTCAGCAGAACGACCATGCCTTCGGCGTCGACGCGATCCGTTTTGACCCGGCGCGCTTTGCGGTTCACCAGAAAGCTGGTCGGATCCACAACCAAGGTCTCGATCCCTTCATTGGCCAGCAGCCTCTGCAGCCAGAAACCATCGTATCCAGTTTCGAAGCAAACGATCGGCCGCTGATCAGGCCCGCAAAGCTCAGTCGCCTCCGCAACGGTTGCTCGAACCAGATCAATCAGTCCTGCCGTATCAAACCCGTCCAAACGCACGGATTTGATCTTGGCCAATTGCGGCGCATCAAGCGCCACAAGCCATTTCGATTTGCTCAGATCAATGGCGACAAAGCAGGTCGCCGCAGTAGATGGCGTCATCATCTTGGAAATCTCCCGTTTTGTGAATCTGCGCCCAACCTATCCGGTTCGCGCAACCTCCTGCATGGAAACTTCTATGAAGCAGACTCGGATTTCCGCTACGGGGCTGAGACCCCGGACAATCCCGCCACCACCATGCGCGTGCTGACCATCATGCTGGCGCGCGACTGGTAGAAGGGCAGGGGACTCCTCCCCCTAACACCCCAACAAATGAAGGCCCGCTGGCCCTTTAAAGGGAGAGTGGGCCTTTTGTCGTGGTGATCCCCGAAGCCGGGGATTGGTCACGCGCACCTGCGCGGGCCGCATCTTACCCACCGAGAAGGATATCCCATGACCACAAGCTTTGCCCCCCTCACCGTCGCGATTGGCGATCTGGTCCCGCATCCCGCCAATGTGCGCAGCAAATCCCCGGAAACCTATGATCCTGAGAACATCGCCCATCTAAAGGCCAGCATCGCTGTGCTGGGCCTGCTCCAGCCGCTCCTCGTCCAGAAGATCGACGGCAAATACGCCGTCCTGGCCGGTGGCCGACGTCGTGCCGCGCTGAAGGAGCTGGTCGCCGACAAGGTCGCCAAGGGGTTCACGGCGAAGACCAAGGTGGACTGCCGCCTCGTGCCGGAAGACTGCGACGTCACCACGGCACTGTCGCTCGCCGAGAACATCACCCAGGCACCGATGAATGCCATCGACGAGTTCGAGGCTTTCGCCCGGATGATGGAGGTCGACGGCCAGACGCCCGAGACCATCGCAAAGACCTTCGGCACCACGGTGGCGGCCGTGAAAGGCCGGTTGCGCTATGGCCTTATCCACCCCGACATCCGCGCCGCGGCCCGGGGCAAGGTGATCACGCTCGACACGATGAAGGCCTTCGCCGAGCACCCGAGCCAGGAGGCGCAGCGCGAGGTCTTCGAGGTGCTCACGAAAGACGGCGGCTATCTGCAGGCCTACACCGTCCGTCAGGCGCTCAAATCCCGCGGCGTGCAGGTCAGCGACGATATCGGGGCCTTCGTGCGCGCGGACTATGAGGCGCGTGGCGGCGCTGTCGCGGCTGACCTTCTGGAAGAGCATTCCGTGCTGGAGGATGCAGCGCTGGTCGAAACCATCCTGCTCGAGAAGCTCGGTGCCGCCGCCGAAGAGGCCCGTATGAGGCTGGGATTTGCCTGGGCCGATGCGATGGTGCGCTATGATTACGCGACCATGGCCGACTACGGCCGCGTCTACCCCGGCCCGATCGATCCGGATGAGGCTGCCCAGAAGCGCATCGATGAGATCACCGCCGAGCTTGAGAAATTGCAGCTCGAGATGGAAGATGAGGAGCTCGAGGACGGTGCCTACAATGCCCTTTACGAGCGCGTGGACGCTCTGGAAGAGGAAGCGCGCGACCTGCAGGAGGCTTACAGCACCGAGGACCTCGCGCGGTCCGGGGTGATCGCGTCGTGGTCGAGTGGTAATGTCACGCTCCATGTGGGACTCGTCCGCCCGGAAGACACCGTGAAAGAGGAAGGCGCGCGCGGCTCCTCGGCTAGCCCGACCGGGGAGGAGGCCCCGGACGCCGGCGACATCACCTACCCGGCCTCGCTGGCTGAGGACCTCAAGACCGAGCGGGCCATGGCCCTTGGCGCCGCGATGGCGCTGCATCCGGAAGCCACGCTCGATCTGACGCTCTTCAAGCTGGTCAGTGACGTTCTGGCCAGCGGCATGAGTGTCACGCAGGCGATCAAGATCGATGCCCGCAAGGAATACCGCAGCCACGCCAAGATGGACGAGATCGACGAGACCTCGCTCGAGCAGGTGGCGGCGGCGCATGATGCGCTTGATCTGTCCTGGCTCGATGACACCCGCGCGCCCGCCGATCAGTTCGCGGCGTTTCGCGCGCTGGAGACAGGGGAGAAGGCCAAGCTCGTCGCCTTTGCAACCGCCAGCACCACGCAGTCCTGCTTCGCGCGGGACCGCCAGCGCGACAGCCTGATGCATGCGTTCGAGATCGAGATCATGCCCGACATCCGCGCCCACTGGACGCCGAATGCGGCGCTCTTCAACCGCTTCAAGAAGGCCTGGCTCCTGAGGATCCTCGGCGAAGATCTGGGTCTCGCCCAGGAGGCGGTGACGCTGGCCTCGTCGAGCAAGAAGGAGATCGTCGCCTTTTGTGACAAGCTCTTCGCCGAACCCTTCGCCACACTCACGGACGCGCAGCGCGCTGCCGTGGCCGCCTGGTGCCCGCCGATGATGCAGACCGCCGGTGTCGCCTGTGATGAGGCGGAGCCCGCTGCGGAAACCCCCGAGCCTGACAGCGAGGTCGCGCAAGCGGCCTGAGTCCTCACGCGACCCGCGCGAGGCATTCCCCGCGCGGGTCGACCCTCCCACACCCAACCGAAAGACATCCTCATGGCTATTCTCAAGTTCTCTGCGTCCGCTGTTGCGGCACAGATCGCCCATGCGCGCGCCTGCAAAACCTTCCTGCCCAACTGGAACGGGCCCGTGGACAGGCCCGCCCTGATCCTGATCCTCGGCAATGGTGTGCATCTGCGCTCAAACGGCATCGATGGCACGACCACCCGAATCGTCACCACCGAACAGGCCGATCCCTCTTTCGCCTTCGCTGACGGCATGAACCCGTTTCGGGACACCGACTGGATGGCGCAGCGCCGCATGGCGTTTCGCGATCTGACCGGCCAGTTCTACACCGACATCCTGGATGACGTGCAGGTTCTCATCGACCGGGGGCGGGGGGCCATCCGGCTGGCCACCGATGGCCACAGCATCCGCGTCTTCGTGCGCCGGGCCTCGGACTATCTCATCGGCGGGACCTACGAGGTGCCCTCGGGCCTCGGCGGCACCTTCCGGGTCATCCTCAAGGATGCCTGCGACACCTTCGCGATCGTGCAGAACTGCGGCAATTGCGAGGATTTCGACGCCATGCAGCCCTACCGCGTGCCGCTCGATGCCCTGATGGAAATCGATGACCGGAGGGTGGCATAGTGGGTTGGCTCTTCTACACCGACGGCCGCGTCCAGAACTACGCGGATGAGAAAGCGGAAATCGCCCGGCTCTGCACCTCTCATGGCGACACGCGCAAAGCCGAACTGGTAAAAGCCTGCAAGGTCGGCTCCACTTGGTATGCGGCGGCAAAGGTCACCAATCTTGACGGCACCCCTGTCGAGGACACGACCTATGTCACAGATGCTGATGGCTCGATCACCTTCGGAGCTGTCTTCCTCACCCGATATGACGACGGCTGTTGGGGATACAAAGACATCGAGGAAAGCGCAGGACCAGTCGAATCTCGCGCACCACTGAGCCTGTTGGCCCTGCTGTCCGAGCTGAAAGACCCGGACAGCTACGCCAAGGACTGGCGTCAGCGCTGCCGGGATTGGGCTGCGATCCCGGACTACGAGGAAGGCGACAAGATCAAGCTCGCCACCCCTGTGACGCTCACCGATGGCAGCACCTGCCAGATCGTCACTGCGACGCACTACAGGCGGGGGCGGCAAAAACGCCGCTGCTACCGCATCGAGGAAACCGGTGGGCTCGTACGCCTGTCGAAGGCCTCGCTTGCGGGCTCGGAGCTGCTGAGCTCCGCAAAGGGCGCGGCCAGTCCGGTGCTGGCGGAGTATCTCGCGGGGCGAAATTAGGTCCTGCGCTGGACGGTTCATCGACCTGCCCGGCGACAGCAGATGCTGCGGCTTATCTTGACAGTGCAATGCAAATGCATTACCTATCGCAAGCAGCAAAGACCCCCATTCTTTCAGGAGACTGCCATGACAGCCCTCGCACAAGATGTCTCGAAACTCACGGATCGGTATCAGACGACCGTGCCGGCGGGTGTTCGCAAGCAGCTCAAGCTGGGCAAGGGCGACCAAATCCGCTACTGTACCGAGCCGAGTGGCAGGGTCTATATCGAGCCTGTGCGCAGCGACGAGGAAGATCCCGCGCTCGGAGCCTTTCTCGATTTTGTCGAAGCCGATATCAAGGCGCATCCGGACCGCATTCGTGCATTCGATGGGGTTTTGCATGACCGTCTTGCAGCACTGGTCGGAGACGTTGACGTCGATCTCGATGCGCCGCTCTCGCTCGAGGATGAATGAGCAGCGCTAGCGTGCCCGCGCAAGCGCCCCTTGTCGTAAACGGATGGTCGATTTATGCGCATCCACTCTTTCTGGACCAGCTCGAAGGGCTGAACCTGGAGGTCGAGGCGCGTAAGGCGCGCGATTCCAAGACCTGGCGCAAGAAGAACTGCTCGAAGCGGCTGGCAGCCATCTTCAAGCTGGTGACCAAGGCGATACCGGCGGATCCGGGTGCCGCGGCATTCCGGCAAGGCGGCACACTCGGCGATCACCGCAAGCACTGGTTCCGAGCGAAATTCTTCCAGCAGTATCGGTTGTTCTACCGCTTCAACAGCGATGCGAAGGTCATCGTGGTGGCCTGGGTGAACGACGACAAGACCCTGCGCGCCTATGGCAGCAAGACGGATGCCTACGCGACGTTCAAAGGGATGCTGAAAGATGGCAACCCACCTGACAATTTCGACGCGCTGTTGAAAGAAGCTGCAGCGGCGGACAAGCGGTTCGAGACGTCCCTTGAAGCGGTGCCCGATCGGTAAGTGGGGTCGAATTCCGGAGGGGGCAGAATCTCCCGCTAAGGCTGCCCAGTAAGGGGGGCATTATGCGTTTCAATCTCCCGTTACCCTTGGGCCGAGTGAAATAGGCGACATTTGTGTGTCATATGGCTGGTGCGATAAACTTATCAGAAGTCCCTACCTATCCGTACACCTGCCGTTCGCTGCAAAGTATATGAACTGGTAAGATGCGGGACAAACTGAGCCTTCATCATCCATGCCGGAATGGCGGCTTACCCATCTCGTCCGGGCTCGTGGGAAAACAGCGGGTTCTTGTTGCCATGGGAGTCAAGAAGATAGCCCACGTAGAAATTGGGCCATAGGCGTCGCGGAACGCAATCATCGCGCTGAGGTCGGCCAATGCCGGGCGTCCGTCGAAGGGCGGTTTGACCTAGAAGTCGGGCAAAACGGCAGGTTGGCCCGTACGCTCGGGAAGCGCGCAGCTCAGGCCCCCCGAATCTTGCTCCTCTCGTACCCGAGAGCAGGCAGGAACGCCGAGTGAATTGCTTCGCGCGCGCGGTATGTCATCGGTGCCGACGGAGACATAGCGTGTGAAGGTCCAGTGTTAGAGGAAGGTTTGACCGTCGTGTCGGATTTCATCAGCTGTCCATACACCGAAAAACTGCACGGCTTCGGCTTCGGGTGCAGGAACCCAAGCAAATCCGGCATTCAGGTCTACCGCAGCGTCCGTCGTCCTATTGGTCATTTCCCCGACCCAAAAATCGCCCGGCGCGACCGATAGCTGCTGAACGCTGTGCGGGAGGTGATTGAAGCGTTCGGAGCCGACGGGGCAGATCAGACCGAAAGTCGCTGAAGGAGCTCTTCCTCTGCGGCCTTGTCCCCGGCGTTGCCCTCAAAGACGATGGCGCCGCGTTCGACCAACACGAAGCGGTCACAGATCGACAGTGCCTCGTGGATGTTCTGTTCGACCAGCACGATCGCGCAGCCCGCGTCTTTCATCTCGCGCAGGATCGCAAAAATCTCAGCGACGATCATCGGGGCCAGCCCCTCAGACGGCTCGTCGATCAGCACCGCTCGGGGCTCGGCCACCATGATCCGCGCCATGGCAAGCATCTGCTGTTCGCCGCCTGACAGGGTGGTCGCAGGTTGCTGCGCGCGTTCGGCCAGGCGCGGAAAGCGTTCAAGCACCGGATCGAGTTTCGAGCGCGGTTTCGGGCCTTTCAGCCCCAAAAGCCCCAGTTCGAGGTTTTCCTGCACCGTGAGGCCTGGAAAGATGCGTCGGTCCTCGGGCACGATGGCAAGACCGGCGCGGTTGATCGCATCCGGCTCGTCGCCGCCGATCTGTTTTCCGTCCATTCTGATGGAGCCGGAGCTGGGTTTGACCCAACCCGCGATGTTCTTGAGCAACGTGGTCTTACCGACACCGTTGCGTCCGAACACGCCCAGGATTTCGCCGCGCCCGACGTCGAGCGAGACGCCCTGTATCACGTGGCTGAGGCCATAGTGGCTGTGAAGGTTTTCGATGCTCAGCATTGGCTTATCCATGTCCGAAATAGGCCGCCTGGACGGCGGGATTCGCGCGCACCTCGGTTGGTGTGCCATCCGCGATCTTCTGGCCCTGGTGCATGACGATGACGTGGTCAGACACCGCCATGACGATCCCGATGTCGTGTTCGATCAGCAGGATCGACACGTGATCCGTCAGGCCGCGGATCAGCGCCTCGGTCTCCTCGGTATCAGCGTGGCTCATGCCCTGGGTCGGCTCGTCCAGCATCAGCACCTTGGGTTCGCACGCGAGGCACATCGCGATCTCCAGCCGGCGTTGTTCGCCATGGCTGAGATAACCGACCTGTTCGTGGACCTTGTCGTGCAATTCGAAACGGGCGATCAACTCGTCGACCTTGTTTGCCGCGCGCCCCGTGCGGCGCAGCGGACGCATCAGGTGCGAGGCAGGCTCAAGCACCTGCGTGGCAAGCCTGAGGTTCTCGCGCACGGTCATGTCGAAGAACAGGTTGGTGATCTGGAACGACCGTGCGAGGCCGGCGCGTTGCAGTTCGGCCGGACCGGCGCGTGTCACGTCACGGCCATCCAGATTGACACTGCCGCTGCCCGGCTTCAGCGCACCGGAAATCAGGTTGAACAGCGTCGTCTTGCCCGCGCCATTTGGCCCGATCACGGTCGTGATCTGATTTGGCAGAGCATCGAAGGAGATGGCATCGACGGCCCTCAACCCGCCAAAGGAGATGCCCAGGCGGTCGGTTTGCAGGATCGGCGTCATGACGTGGCCCCCTTTGACGTTTCTGCGTCCGGCGCTCTGCGCAGTTCACTGTCGCGCAGGCGGGTTTCGAGCCGGGGTTTGATCAATCCGATCAGCCCCTTGGGCAGGAACAGGATCGCGCAGATGAAGATCAGGCCAATGGCGATCAGGTGGTGCTCGGTGTAGCTGCCGACGACGGACTTGAGGAAGGTCAGGATCATCGCGCCGTAAAGCGCACCCGCCAGTGTTCCGACCCCGCCGAGGATGACCATGATGACCGCATTGCCCGAGGTGGCAAAGAACATCAGTTCGGGCGACACGAAGCCGCGCAGCATTGGGTAGAGCGCGCCGGAAATGCCCGCGACCAGCGCCGCCACCACATAGGACACCATCCGCGGCCACCACGTCGAATAGCCCAGAAACGGAACGCGCTTTTCATTGGCCTTGTTGGCGATGACCAGACGACCGAACGGCGTGGTCAGAAGATAGGCGACCGCGCCGTAGAGGACCGTGAGGACTGCCAGCGTCAGCAGGAAGAACGCGACCGGATCGCCGGCAGAGATCGTTGCCACCCCGAGCGGAATTTCAAGCACGGGCACGCCGATCAAACCGTCGGACGCGCCCAGTTCGCGGGTGTTGTAGACGATCTTGGCGACCACCTGGGCCATGCCGAAGGTGATAAGCGCGAAATAGACGCCGCGCACCCGGTTGGCGATCAGCCCGCCGACGATGCCCGCGACCAGCGACGCAAGGGTAGCTGTGCCAAGCGCCAGCCAGAACGACGGCACATCGCGCAGCACCAGCGCCGAGACATAGGCCCCGATCCCGAAATAGAGCGCCTGTCCGAGGCTGAGCAGCCCCCCAAACCCCAGCAGGATGTCCACCGACAGGGCCAGCCCGCCGAGGATCAGCGCTTCGGTGGCAAGGCGCAGATAGAACACGTCGCCAGTCGCGGCGGCAAAGACGACGCCGATTGCGACGATGCCCAGAAGGGCGGCAAAGAAGATGTGGTTGGCCCGCATCGAAATATCCAGACGGTCATGCATGGCCGATCCTCCCGAACAGGCCCTGCGGGCGGAACATCAGCACCAGCACCATGACACCGAACACGATGGGTTCGGACCAGACGGGTGAGATGACGAGGCTAGAAATCGCCTGAATCTGCGTCAGCACGATCCCCGCGACCACAGCGCCCCAGATCGACCCCATGCCGCCGACGATCACGACCGTGAAGGCGATCAGGATGAAATCGCGTCCCATGGTCGGGAACACCGAATAGATCGGCGCCAGCAGCACGCCCGCCAGACCCGCCAGCGCCACGCCAAAGGCGAATGCGCCGGAATAGACCCAGCCGACGCGCACCCCGAGGCTGGCCGCCATGTTGCGGTCGAAAGAGGCCGCGCGCACGATCGCACCGAGCCGTGTGCGGTAGACGACGAACGCCACGGCAAGGATGACGGCGGCGCTGATGGCGATCAGGAACAGGCGGTAGGTGGGAATGAAGATGCCCATCAGGTCGGTCGCACCGGGCAGTGGGTTTTCGGGCCGCTGCGTGTTTGGCCCGAAGATGATCTTCAGCACATCCTCGGCAATGAGCCCCAGGCCGAAGGTCAGCAGCAGGGTCGAGACGTGCCTGTCCGCACCGTCATAGACGCGTCGGATCAGGTAGCGTTCCGTGACGATCCCGAGCGGGATCATCATTAGTGGAACCATCGCCATCAGCACCCAGTAGTTGACGCCGAAGGCGGCCAGCGCCAGCGCGCCATAGGCCCCCACGGCGTAGAATTCGCCGTGGCTCATGTTGATGACATCCAGCAAACCGAAGATGATCGTCAGACCCAGCGCCACAAGGATCACGGAGACCCCGAGCGCCAGGCCGTTGAGCATCTGCGGAGCCAGAACGAAATGCAGATACTCTGCCATTTGCTCTCTCCGCGGTTTGCCTAGAAGCGTTCACATGTGTCCGGGCCGATGGCGGCGTCGCCGTCGATGGTATTGGCGATGGTGAACGCGCTGTCCTTGATCTGCACCGCGTACATCGGCTGGATCGCCTGGTGGTCACCCGCGCGGATCGTCTTGACGCCCTGGGGCGTGTCCCATTCAAGCCCTTCGAGTGCTGCGCGCACCTCGTCCGTGCCGGTGCCGCCCGCCGCTTCGACCGCCTTCTTGTAGGCAAAAAGCAGGCCATAGCTGTCGGCACCGTAAAGGTCCGGATCGGCCCCGTTGCGGGCATTGAATGCCTCGACGAACGCCTTGTTTTCCGGGCTGTCGATCAGGGTCGAATAGCCGACCCCGGTGATGAACCCTTCGGCGGCGGCGCCGATGGCGTCGATGTTCTGGCTGGTCACGGTGCCGGACGCGCCGAGGATGGTCAGCCCGTCACGCACACCGAAATCCTGCATCTGGGTGAACAGGCGCACGGTGTCGTTGCCCGCGACCGAAGTATAGAGGACTTCAGGCTGGGCGGCACGGATTCGACCGAAATACTGGCTGTAGTCCTTGGAATCGAGTGGCGCAAAAACTTCGCCAGTCGATTTGGCACCGACCTGTTCCGCGTTGCTTTTGAATGCGGCGACGGTCGAGCGGCCCATCTCGTAGTCCGGGCCGAGGTAGAACACCTTGGCACCCGGTTTCTCGCTTTCGACCCAGGCGGCGAGGGCCGCCGATTGCTGGCCTGCCCGCGCGTTCACGCGGAACACGTTGGGCGAACATTTCTCGCCGGTGATGGCGTCAGAGAAGGAGACCGTCGTTGCCAGCAGCTTGCCCGCCCGCTCGGCCACCTGGCCGACCGCGAGGGTGGCACCGGAATTGACGGTGCCGGTCAGGAAATCGACATCCTCGGCGGTCATCAGCTTTTCAGCTTTCTGCACGGCGACCGCCGGGTTCGCCTCGCTGTCCTCGTAGATCAGCTCAATCTGGCGGCCCATGATGCCACCCGACGCGTTGATCTCCTCCGCCGCGAGGTCGAGCCCCCAGCTGACCTGCTGGCCGATCCCGGCATAGGTGCCCGAAATCGGCGTCACCACGCCGACGCGGATCGGCCCGTCCTGGGCCGTGGCCGACCCCGCGACAAGTGCCGCGACTGCGGCTGTCTGCAAAAATCCCTTGATAGAAACTGTTATTCCTCCCTTTGGTTTGTTTAGCGGCCGACAAATGTCGGTTTGCGCTTTTCGTGAAAGGCCTTGACGCCCTCGGCGAAATCTTCGGATTGGCGAAGGCGGCTATAGCAGTGGCCTTCGAGTTCGATGCCGGTGGCCACGGTCGCGTTTTCGCTGTCGTTGAGCAGTTTCTTCGCAGTGCGTTGCGCCATCGGTGAAAAGCTGCGCAGCTCGTTCACCAGCTTGGCGGTCGCTTCCTCCAGCTTGTCATCCTCGACCAGCTCGACCGCGATCCCCCAGTCAAAGGCCTGCTGGCCAGAGATCCGGCGCGAGCGCATGACCACGTCCTTGGTGCGTGCCAGCCCGATCAGCGCCTGCAACCGCGCCGAACCGCCCGAGCCGGGGATCTGGCCCAGCTTTTGCTCGGGCAGCGCATAGAAGGTGGATTTGGCGGCGATGCGGAAATCGCAGGCCAGCGAGATTTCGAAACCGACGCCGAAAGTGTAGCCCTTGTTCGCCGCGATCACCGGCTTGGCGCAGCGCCAGGGGGCCGCGACATTGTCGGCCAGATGGCTGACATGCTCGGGCGATGCATCGAGGAAGCCGTGAATATAGCCACCTGACGAAAAATGCTCACCCTCCGCCCGCAGCACGATGACCCGAACCGCGTCATCGGCATCCAGCGCCTCGAACGCCGCGCGCAGCTGGTCGCGCTGATCCATCGAGATCACGTTCATCGGGGCGCGCTCCAGAACGATGTCGCCGCGTTCGGCTTCGGCGTCCACCTCGATGCGGAATCCGTCGAGTTTGGACAGCAGCGGTCGGTCGGAATAGGGGTTTGTCATGGGTCGTCTTCTCCTTGCAGGCGGCCTTATCCGGCCGCGGTCTCTTCGGGTTCGGGGGTGTAATTTCCGGCCACCAGTTCCCGGCGCAGCAATTTGCCAACCGGCGATTTGGGAAGCTCGGACACGAAAATGATCCGGCGGGGCCGTTTGAAATTGGCCAATGCCGAGTCGCGGCAATGCGCGTCCAGTTCCTCGGTGCTCACGGCGTGGCGGCGTTTGACAAAGGCGGTGACGATCTTGCCCCAGCGTTCATCGGGCAGACCCACGGCGGCGCAATCCTCGACCGCCGGGTGCATCGACAGGCAGCTTTCCACCTCGACGGGCGACACGTTTTCGCCACCGGTGATGATCATGTCGTCGACGCGGCCCGTCACGTACAGATCGCCCTCGGCGTCGAAATGCCCGCAATCGCCGGTAAAGTACCATCCATCGCGTAGCGATTTTTCGTTCGCGTCCGGGCGTTGCCAGTAACCTTCAAAGGCTTCGTCTCCGGCGAGTGTCGCGATGATTTCGCCTTCTTCGCCCTGTGCCATCACGGCAGCGGGATCGCCCGCGCCCATCCTGACCACGCGCAAATCCTGATTGAGTCCCGCCTTGCCTGCGGAACCGGGTTTGGACACGGCGTCCTGTTCGATCGAGAAGGTGTAGATCTCGGACGAGCCGTAATGGTTCACGAAAAGCTCCGGCTGAAACGCGGCCTGAACCCGTTTGAGCAACCCGTCCGTCATCGACGCCCCGGCAAACCCCAGGCGTTTGACAGCGGAAAGGTCCGTTGACGCAAAGTCGGGGTGTTCGAGCAGGTCGTGATAGAGCGTCGGAACCAGATACAGGCTTCCGATCCGTTCATCGGCGATCAGCCCCAGAGCATCGGCACAGTTGAACCGGGGCAGGCAGACGAAGGTGCCGTTCAGCAATGTCATCGCCAGAAGCGAACGCACCCCCATCGTATGATAAAGCGGCATGACCCCCAGCGTTGCGTCGTTCATCGGCATCAGGTTCTGCGCCACATGCGCCAATGTCCCCGCCCGTTCGGCACGGTGGCGGCGCGGCACGCCTTTGGGCCGGGCGGTGGTGCCGCTGGTATAGAGCATGATGGACCAATCGTCGGCGCTGGCCTTTGGGCTTGCGTCCGGTGCCGAACCGGCGACGACATCCTCGAACCTGACCGCGCCGTCGACATCGGTTTCGTATGTCAGGCACGGCAGATCTGTTGCTGAAGCACGCACGGCATCCACGCTCGATCCGTCACAGGCAATGGCGCGGGCGCCGCTGTTCTCGGTAAAGAATGTGATTTCGTCGGCTGTCGCCCGCCAGTTCACCGGAACGATCGTGATGCCGGCCATTTGGCAGGCCCAGTGGATGCTTGCGGCGGCATGGTTGTTCTGCATAGCCGTCACCAACCGGTCGCCATGGCGCAGGCCCATGTCCGCAAGCCCTTGGACAAGCGCCGAAATCTGGCGCAGCCAATCGGCATAACTCAGACGTACATCGCCATCGACAATGGCCAGCGCATCCGGATCGCGGGCAGCACTTGCGATCAGGGAACGACCTAGGTCAAGCATTGTCTGTCTCCTCCCTGAGGGTTTGTGCTGCGTCCAGTGCGGCAGCGACGATCGGTTGGTATCCGGTACAGCGGCACAGATGCCCCGACAGAACGTCGCGGATGCGTCCCGCGTCGGCCCGCGGTTCGGTTGCGAGCAACGTGTCGAGCGACATCAGGATGCCGGGGGTGCAAAAGCCGCATTGCAGCGCGTGATGTTTGCGAAAGGCGTCCTGCAGGATGGACAATCTGGCGGGGGCAGGGGCCAGGGCCTCGACCGTGTCGATCTCGGCGCCTTCGATCTGGACCGCGAATGTCAGGCAACTGCGTGCCATCGCGCCGTCGATCCGAACCGTGCAGGCGCCGCAGACACCATGTTCGCAGCCGATATGGGTGCCTGTCGCACCCTGGACGCCACGCAAGAAATCGCTGAGCAACATGCGCGGGTGGGCTGTGCCCTCGGCGGGCTTGCCATTCAGGGTAAAGCGGACGGGGTGCCTTTCGGTGGCGGTCAATCGGCGCATGTGCGGGCCTCCTTGAGTGCCTGCGCGCCCAGATGGCGCACCAGATCGCGGCGATAGCGGGCGGTTGCATGCAGGTCGCCCCGCGCATCGAGCGACCAGGCGAGCGCGTTGAGCGCCTCGGCTTCGTCCTGGGGTGAGAGGTTGTCCCAGTCCCTGACAAACGGCGTGTCGTTCACGCCGCCGACGGCAAGGCGGACGCGCTTGGGCGAAATCAACGCGGCGCAGGCGACGATGGCGAAATCTCCCTTGCGGCGGCCGACCTCGGCAAATCCCGTGCCGGTGCCTTGCTGGACATCGGCAAAAGTCACCGCCTCGATCATTTCGTCATCGGCCTTGTCGGTCAGCATCATACCGAGGAAAAAGTCGGCCGCCTTCACGCTGCGCCGCTTGCGCCCGCGCCGCAGGATCACCGTGCCGTCCAGCGCGGCCAGCGCCAGCGGAATCTCGGCGGAAGGATCGGCATGGGCCACCGAGCCGCAGATGGTGCCGCGCGCACGGGTCTGGGGGTGGCCGACCCACGGCAGCATTTTCGCAAGCAGCGGGTTGCGCGAGGCCAGGTCGGGATCGCCCAACAGGCTCGCCTGCCGGACAGCGGCAGAGATTTTCAGCGTGCCATTTTCCGCCGCGACTTTCCGCGCGTCCGGGGCCGGCATGACGTCGACCAGGACCGCCGGCGTGGCAAGCCGCATGTTCAGCATCGCCACCAGCGACTGACCCCCAGCAAGGATGCGGGCGTCATCGCCGGTCTGGGCGATCATCTCGGCGGCCTCATCGAGCGTTTCGCAGCGGACATAATCGAATGCGGCGGGTTTCATCGCGTCCCCCCGATCCAGCCGCGAATGCGGGCGATCATGCCGTCGGGCTGTGGTGCGTCTCCGGCCCTGCGTCCGAGGGCGGCAAAAAACTGGCCAATGACGATTTTCGCAGCACCGTCCAGCAGCCGCCCACCGACGGATGCGACCTTGCCGCCCACGGCGGCCTCGTAGCTGTAGCCGATCACCGTGCCGCCCGATCCGTCCGGTGTCAGCGTGACCCGGCCCGACCCCTCGCCGGTGCCAAGCGCGCCGCCGGCCTTGCCGGTCAATGTAGCGCTCTTGGGCGCGTCCAGATCCGATAGCCCGACCTGCACCCGGTAACGCCCCTTGACCGGCCCGACGCCCAGCGTGACATCGGCCAGAAAGCGGGTTGGCGACAGGCGCTTGACGCCATGTGCGCCGGGGATGATCGCGGCGAGTTGGTCTGCGTCCATCAGCAGATCCCATATCTCCTGCGGTGCGGCACCGACGCGCGCCTCGCCCTGACCGGACAGCCCCTTGCCGGAGCTGGGCCGTGGCTGCGCGATGCCTTCGGGTGCTGTGGGTTCGTCCGGCAGATACGATGCGATACGCGCAGGCGAAAGCGGCAGGGTGACATCGACATTGCCGCGAGCCGGTGCCAGTGCATCGGCGACGGCATTGGCAATGCAAACCGGCGTGGACATGCAATTGCCCTCGCCCACGCCCTTGGCCCCCAGCGGGGTCAGCGGCGAAGGTGTGCAGGTATGCAATATCTCAAGGTCAGGGATTTCATGCACCGTGGGCACCGGGTAATCGGCCAGGGTGCCCGCAAGGAACGCGCCGTCGTCGTCATAGACGTATTCCTCGTAAAGCGCCGCACCGACCGCCTGCGCGAACGCACCGCGGATCTGCCCCTCGACCATGCCTTCGTGCAGGATGGTGCCACAGTCGTGCATCGTGACGTAGTGGTCGACGCGGGCTTCATGGGTCACGGGATCGATCTCCACCCCGCAGAAATCGAAGATGAACGCGTGGCACAGCGATGAGTTGATCCCGTCCTCATCGGTCGGGGCGGTCAGTTCGGGGGCGGTCCAGATCGCGGTCTCGCGCATCGGCGCGGCAATTCCGTCAGGCAGGGTGCCGGGAGCCCAATGCCCGGTGGAGGCGACACGGGCGAAGACGAGCGCGGCCCCGGGGTTGGACGCGATGAAAACCTTGCCATTCTCGAATTCGATATCCTCGGGCCGCGCGTTGAGTTGGCTTGCGGCAATTGCGGCGATCCGCTCGCGCAGGCGGTCGGCGGCGATGCGCACCGCCCCGGCGGAGGCGGCGGCAAAGCGGCTGGAATAGTTCCCGGCGGCAATGGACCAGGCGTCCTTGCCGGTGTCCATCGCGGCCACGACCGTGATCGCGCCCGGCTCCAGCCCGAACCGTTCGGCGACGATGCTGGCGGCGACGGTCTTGTGGCCCTGGCCCTGGGGCACGGAATCGATCTGCACCGTGATGCTGCCGACCGGGTCGATGGCGATGGTCGCGCAGGATTGCGCGCCGTTTTTCGGCCCCGCCTTGGCCCGTTCCGCAGGTGTCAGAGCGGTCGAAAGGTATCCCATGTTCGATACCGACGGCTCCACCGCCACGGCAAGGCCGATGCCGTAAAGCCGACCCTCGGCACGGGCCGCGTCGCGCTTTTGGCACAGCGCGTCATAGCGGCCGTCCTTCAACGCCGTGTCGAAGGCATTTTGATAATCGCCCGAATCGTAGGTGGCACCGCTGGCGGTGCGGTAGGGAAAGGCACCCTTGGGGATCAGGTTGTCGCGGGCAACATTCACCGGATCGAGACCCAGCTCGATGGCGATACGTTGCATCAGCCGTTCCAGCGCGAAATAGATCTGCGGGCCGCCGAACCCGCGGTTCAGCCCCGTCGGCGTCTTGTTCGTCATCACGATGCGGTTGCGCACCCGCAGGTTGGCGATGTCATAGGCACCGCAGAGGTTGCCGTGCATGCGGTAGAGCGTCGCCGGCTCCGGCGCCCGCAGATAGGCGCCGACATCCTCGACCTGATCGTAGTCGAGCGCGGTCACGCGTCCCTTTGCCGTAACCGCTGCGCGCAGCGTGATGGCGCGATTTGTGGCAGACACCGAGGCGGTCAGATGCTCGAGCCGGTCCTCGACCCACTTGACGGGACGGTCGGCCAGCCGCGCACAGGCGGACAGAAGCGCGATATAGGGAAACACGCCCTGCTTGATACCGAAGCTGCCGCCGGAATCCTCGGGCGTGCGCAGGCGCAGACGGTTGCCAGGCACGTTCAGCGCCCGCGCGACCACCGGATGGATCGAGAACGGCCCCTGAAAATTCGAGGTGACGTCATAGGACCGCGTGTGCGGATTCCAGCGGGTCAGCACGCCGTAGGTTTCGATGGGCGTACAGGAATTGCGTGGATAGCGCACCGAAATCTCGACGACATGGTCGGCCTCGGCAAAGGCGGAGTCAGGGTCGCCATAAGAAAAACGGCGATCGGCGCCAAGATTGCCGCCCATCTCGTCGTGCAGCACAGGCGCGTCGTCCGCGAGGGCCTTTAGCGGGTCAATGACGGGGGCGAGCGTATCATAGCTGACTTCGATGAGATCGAGCGCGTCCTCGGCGAGGTAGCGATCATCGGCCAGAACCACCGCGACCGGCTCGCCTACATAACGCACCTTGTCGCGTGCGATCGGCCAGCATTCGATGGGCAGCTTGACCCCGACCATCAGCGGCGATGCGACGCTTGCGTAATCCTCGCCTGTCAGGACGGCGTGAACGCCTGCCAGCCTGCGGGCGGCATCGGCCGAAATGTCGGTGATCCTTGCGTGGGCATAGGGGCTGCGCAGGATCGCGGCCTGCAAGGTTCCGTGCGGCGTCGGCAGATCGTCAAAGAACTGGCCGCGCCCGGTCAGAAGCGGGGCGTCTTCCACCCGCAACATCGTCTGATGCAGCCCATCCTTTGGCATGTGTCCTCTCCTCCCAAACCGTAAAGCGGCGTGGCACGACGTTAGAGGGCGGTATTGATGAAACCGATTGCCAAGGGTCGCAGAATTTACCGAGGAGTCTCAAATACGGAAAAAATCAGAGGTATCCCCAAGCCGCGAGATCGACCGGAAGCTGCTGGGCGGCACGCCTGTATGATCGCGGAAGAATCGGGTGAAATGCGCCTGCGCGGTAAATCCCAGCTGATCGGACAGCGCACCGAAGCTGAGGTCCGACGAAACGACGGCGCTCACCGCCCGCTCCAGCCGGATCATGTTGGAAAACACCCGTGGCGTCACGCCGGTCGAGCGTTCGAAAACCCGGAAGAAATTCGCGCGGCTCATGCCAACGGTCTGCGCGAGGCTGTCGATGTCCGACACCTCTCCGGCAACCTTGTGCAGCTTGCTGATCGCCTTGGACACGCGCCAGTCGATGGCCTGGCTTTGCGCCGCGTCGCGCAGGCTTGGCCCGACTGACCGCCATTCGGTAAACCGTTCGATCACCGACACCATCAATTCGCCCAGCTGCGTCTCATGATCGGCGATGGCGGTCGGGGCATGTACCATGCTCGCGGCAAGTGTCATGGCCTGCTTGCGGATCTGCGGCGTGATCGCATCGACGGTTCTGTCAAAGAACCCGGACCCGGCGCTGGCGACCCAGTTGGAACGAAACTCAGCCAGCCAAGAAGGCTCGATATAGAGGGCAAGGATGATCGTGCGCGGGGCATTGGGCCGATGCACATAGGCATGCGGCGTCCATGCGTTGATCAGAACCGCGCTTTCGTGGGTCAGCGGCACAACCTCGTCACCGACGAGAAAACTCGTATCGGCACCCTCGACCTTGAGCAGGACATGGCAATGCGGGTGGGCGTGACGCACAAGCGGACGATCCATGTCGAGCAGCGCGACACGGCCGAATTTTCCGGTTCTGATCCTCAGGGCGTTGGACATCAGGCGGCGGTAACGCGCTCCTCGCTTTCTCGCTTTACGTTCTAGCCACATAATATGCGCCAAAACACCTGCGAATCAAAGCTTGAATGCGCCGGTCGGTTCGCTCAGTGACCGACGACACCGACGTTCTGGTAAACGTGCTTGAGCTCGCAGAAATCGAGCAGACCGTCGAAACCGTGCAATCTGCCCAGGCCCGAACGGCGATAGCCGCCGGTCTCGGCTTCGGCGAAAAGCCTGTTGTGGTCGTTGATCCAGACGGTGCCATTGCGCAGGGCACGCGCCAGCCGCCATGACGCATCGCCGCGATGGGTCCAGATTGATGCGGACAAGCCATAGACGGTGTTGTTTGCCTTTGCCACCGCATCCGCCTCGTCTCGGAACGTCTCAAGCACCACAAGCGGGCCGAAAATTTCGTCCTGTACGAAGCTGGCGTTCGGATCGCTATGCACGACCAGCGCCGGCGACATGAACGCGCTGCCCTTCGGACCGTCGAGCGGGCCGCCGCGCAGCACGACCTCGTCGGCGGTATCGTATACCGTTCCGCAATCACGCATGACCCGGTCGCGCGACTGGATGTCGATCAGCGGCCCCATCGCAGTGCCGTCTGACATGCCGTCGCCGATGGAGACAGCCTGAAGCGCAGCGGAAAGCGCGCTTTTCGCTTCATCAAGCCGGGATTCGTGCACCAGAACCCGACGCGCCGCGGTGCATTGCTGGCCGGAGATGATCGTGGCTGCGGCGGCAAGTTTCGGTGCCACCACGCCGATGTCTGCATCATCCAGCACGATGCAGCAGGATTTGCCGCCCAGTTCCAGCGACAGTTTCTTCATCGTCGGCGCGGCGTCCGCCATGATCCGCTGGCCGACCGCGTTCGAGCCGGTAAAGCTGATGACATCGACATCGGGCGATGTGACCAGCGTTTGCGCTGCGTCATGACCGACCTCGAAAACCACATTGACCACGCCCGCGGGGATGGCGGCATCCTCGAACAGCGGGGCCATGCAGGCCGCGGTGAACAGCGCCGTCTGCGGCGCGGGTTTCGTCACGGTCGTGCAGCCCACCGCCAGCGCCGGAGCGAGCGACCGGATCAGCAGCACGGCGGGTGCGTTCCACGGCACGATGATGCCCGCGACCCCGGCCGGCTCGCGCAGCATCACCGAAAGCTCGCCCGGCGCCACTTCCATCGCGTGGCCGGGATTGTGGCGGGTCAGGCCCGCATAGTATCGGATTTCCGATATCGCCGCGCCCAATTCGCCCTTGGACGCGCCAAGCGGTTTGCCATTGGTCAACGTCAGCAATTCCGCAAGCCGTGCGAGATCGGCCTCCAGCGCGTCGGCCCACCGCAGCAGGGCCATCTGCCGGTCGCGGGGTGATTGCGGCCAGAGCGTTGTGTCGAATGCGGCCCGCGCGGCGGCAATGGCGGCTGTGGCCTGCGCCGCGCCGTCGGCCCGGACATGCCCAACGACCGCCCCGGTCGCCGGGTTGATCGACGCGATCTTGTCGCCCGCGTCCGAATAGGAGCCGCCGATCATGTGCCGCGCGATCAGGTCCGTCGTTGTCATGTCATTCTCCTAAGTGCTTCTGTCCCGCGGGCCATCGCTCAGGATCCGAGTAGGGATGCGAGCTTGGCGTCAGGGTCGATCACCGCGTCCAGATCAAGCTCCTGTTCGCCCGGCACGCGAATCCGCTTGAACCGGAATTCAGGTGCGTCGAGCGGCACCGTGGCATCCAGCCCCATCTTGGCCCCGAAACCATTGTCGGAGGACGGGTCCAGCTTGGAGCCCTGGGAACCTGATATGACAACAAGATCGCGGTCCGCCTGGAACCGGGTGGCCACCGCCCATTCGACCATTTCGGGGTCATGGATATCGACATCCTCGTCGACGACGATCGCATGCTTGATGTCGTAATGAGCGGCGAACGCACCCAGAAGGACATTCTTAGCCTCGCCCGCGTGGCGGGCCTTGATCTTGACGTAAAGGTGATAGCGGCACGTCCCGCCGGGGGCGAGGTGAACGTCGCGCACGCAGGAGAACATGTCCTGAAGGGTTTTCAGGATCGTTGCCTCGCGGGGGATACCGCCCAGGATCAGGTGTTCCAGCCCGCCGCCGACGATGGTGTGGAACAGCGGCTTTTGCCGTGTGGTCACACAGCTCACCTCGATCACATGACGGTCGGCGCGTTCGCCGTAATATTGCGGAAATTCCCCAAAGGGGCCTTCGGGGCGGCGCAGGTTGGCGCGGCAGCGTCCTTCGATCACGATCTCGCTTTGCGCGGGCACGAACAGGTCGACCGAAATACCGCGCACCACATCTAGCGGCGCACCGCCAAGCGCACCGGCGACGGTCAACTCGTCGAAATCCATCGGCACGATGGCCTGCGACGCCAACAGACAGGCCGGCGATGCGCCGATGACGATCGCGACCTCCAGATCATCGCCCGCTTCCTCGGCGGTGGTAAAGAAACTCAACGTGTGCCGCGGCAGCAGCAGCGCGCCCAACTCGCGCGGGCCGGAGACCTGAAGGCGGTGGATGGCGACGTTCTGGATGCCGGTGCGCGGGTTGCGGCAGATCATCAGGCCGGCGGTGATATAGGCACCGCTGTCATGTTCGTTATGGGTCGGAATGGGCAGCATCGCGGTCAGGTCGATGTCGTGCTTGTGCACGACCTCCTGACATGGTGCGGTCTTTACCTCGTTCACGGGCAATGGCGACTGCGCCGCTTCCTCGAAGGCCGACAGCAACGTGCCGGGCTCGACCCCAAGCGCCTCGGCCATCCATTCGCGGCGCGACAGCAGGCCGGATATGACGACCCCGCCGGCATGACCATCGGGGGCAGGGGCGACAAGGGCGCGGCTGCCGTCATGCCGGTTGGCCAGACCCGCGATTTCAAAGGCCAGCTTTCGGCCGGTTTTTGTCACGGCAAGCCGGTCGGTGGTTTCCAGATGGCCGAGCCATTGCCGCAGATCCATGTCCCGGCGGGAGCCCGGCGCAGTCGGTTTTCGGCTCATGTTCATACTCCCAATTGGCAGCCAGACGCTATTGCCCCGGAGCAATCAAAACCATTAATATTGGCTAATCTCAGGGATAGCGTTTCGTGATGGCGCGGTGCGGATCCGAAACTGAAGGTCAAGTGCGATGGAATTGAGACAGATGCAGTATCTGCTGGCGATCTACGAAGAAGGGTCGCTGACCGGGGCGTCGCGACGGCTGAATGTCGTGCAACCGGCACTCAGCCAGCAGCTTCAGAAGCTGGAGGCGGAGATCGGGCAGCCGCTGTTTACCCGCGCACCCAAGGGCATGATCCCGACCCAGGCGGGTATTGAGGCCTATGAACATTTTGTCAGGATCACCCGCGATCTCGATACCGCCCTGAATGCGCTATCGGGCGACGGCGGGCCGGTGCGCGGTACGGTTTCCATCGGGGTGGTCAGTTCCGCCGCCAACAACGCGCTTGGCGAAACCCTGCAGAAATTCACCGTGAAGTACCCGGATGTCAGCGTGAAGGTGACGGGCGGCTATACCGGAGAGCTTCAGGACCAGTTGCGCATGTCGCGGATCGACCTGGCGATCATCAACATGCCGCCGCTCAAACAGGATCCGCGCATCGTGGACATCGTCAAGGAGGATTTCTGCCTGATCGCCGCGCCGGATACGCCGATCACTGGCAAGGCGGGACTGCGGCTTGAGGATATCGAAACGATGAAACTGGTGATCCCGTCGCAGCGGCATGGCCTGCGCACGATCATCGACCGGGCCGCGAATGGCGAGGGGCTGGCATTGTCCCCGTCCATGGAATTCGACGAGATGAAGCTGATCGAGGATTTCGTCTGCGCGACCGACTACGTCACGATCCTGCCGCCCATCGCGGTCAATCGGGCCCTCAGGTCCGGACGTCTCAAGGCCTATCCGATCCGGCCCGCGATCTCGCGGCGGCTTGTCTACCAGATCAATCCCAGCCGACCGCTGAGCGCGGCGGCCCAGATCCTGATCGACGAGATCCGCGAGGACATCATCGAGTTCTCATATTCCCTCGGCAATCTCGTGGGCTGATAGCATTTTCGGGGCCATATAGGGCGTCGTGATCCCCCGTATCACGACGCCTTTCTTGCTTTCGACGCTCCCGGACGCCACGCAGGGTCAAGCAGGGTCAAGGGAGGATCATCGACATGGTTTCGTCAGCGCCGCGCCTGATCGTCGGAATATCCGGAGCTTCGGGTGTCATCTATGGCATCCGGCTGCTTGAGATTCTGCGCGACATGCCCGTCGAGACGCATCTGGTGATGTCCCGCTCTGCCGAGATCACCATCGCACACGAAACCGACCGCAAGATTGCCGACATAAAGGCGCTGGCCGATGTCTGGTACAAGCAGGAGGACATCGGCGCGGCGATATCCAGCGGCTCGTTCAAGACGCTTGGGATGGTCGTGGCACCCTGCACCATAAGGTCCGCATCCGAGATCGCGGGTGGCGTGACCTCGACGCTGCTGACGCGGGCCGCGGATGTGGTGCTGAAGGAACGGCGCAGGCTGGTGCTGATGGTGCGCGAGACGCCGCTGCATCTGGGCCACCTGCGAACCCTGACGACCCTTGCCGAAATCGGCGCGGTGATCGCGCCGCCGGTGCCGGCCTTCTACGCCAACCCCGCCTCGCTGGCCGAGATGATCGACCACAGCGTCGGGCGCGTGCTGGACCAGTTCGACCTTGATACCGGCACGGTGCGGCGCTGGAAGGATGGCGACGTCAAAGGCACAGCTCGATAAGCCGGTTCACCTGCGGCGCGCGGGCCACACCGACCGCCGCCAGATTGGCCGCCATACGTGCCGCAACCGGCCGCGCATCGCGATCAGGCGCCAGCGAACCGTCGTGGATCAGCCGGAACAGCATGTCCTGCTCCATCCGTTCCGCCTCGATTTCCCAGGTCTTGACGGCGTCCCGCAGGCGGTCGCGCGCCGCCGTGTCCTCAACATCGCGATCCTTCAGCCAGCGGCGCACGCCACGCATCGGCACCACGACCGAACCGTGCCAGTCGCGCACTGCGGCCACGCAATTTTCGGCGTCGTCCGGGCCGAGGCTGCGGCCCTCCTGTGCGAGCCACAGCGCGAACAGCACGAGGTTCACATCCGCGCCACGTTCATCCTGAAGCGACAGGCAAATTTCCGGCACACCCTTGCGGCCATATCTGTCCAGCGAATATTGCCAGAAAGCGTGATCGGACATAAGACGTCGCCGCCTCCGGTGCATTTGCGTCTGTCCCATAGGATGGCGCACGCGCCCGGGATCGGCAATCCAGGATCCCGGATGTGCCATAGCGGTTCATGATAGACATATTAAGTATTGATTAATGTTCTTTAACACTTTCGGTCCGTAGTTTGCCGGAAGCTCATGCGAAAGGAGCGGCAGATGCCTCGGCTTGACGGAAAAGTTGCGATTATCACAGGGGCGGCCCAAGGCATCGGTGCCGTCTATGCTCAGGCGCTTGCGGATGAAGGCGCCAAGGTGATGATCGCCGACATTCTCGACGGAAACCCCACCGCATCACGGATCTCGGCCCAGGGCGGCACCGCGGACTTCATGCAGACCGATGTCAGCGACGAAAGCAGCGTTGCGGCGATGGTCGACGCAACCGTCGCGAAATGGGGCGGCGTTGATATTCTGATAAACAACGCGGCCATCTGGGCCTCGCTGCGCGCCAAGCCGTTCGAGGACATCTCGCCCGAGGAATGGGACAAGCTGATGGCGGTCAACGTCAAGGGCCCGTTCCTGTGCGCCCGCGCCGTCGTGCCGCATATGCGGGCCGGGAAATACGGACGCATCGTCAACATCGCGTCGGGCACCGCCTACAAGGGCACACCGAATTTCCTGCATTACGTCACCTCGAAAGGCGCCGTGATCGCCATGACCCGCGCCCTGGCGCGCGAAGTGGGCGAGGACGGGATCACCGTCAACACGCTGGCCCCCGGCCTGGTGCTGTCCGAACAGGTCGTCGCCAGCCCCGAGCTCTTGGAAAAGCTGAGTGCGCCGGTGATGGCCAGCCGGGCGATCAAGCGCGATCAACTGCCCCAAGACCTCGTCGGCCCGCTGCTGTTCCTGGTCTCGGACGATGCCGCATTCATGACCGGCGAAGTCACCGTGATCGACGGCGGCTCTGTCATGCACTGAGCATGCCCACAGCATCTGAAATGAATTCTGGAGGAGGAAGACAATGACTTTCAACCGCTTTTCAAAAGCAGCCCTGACGGCCCTGACACTGGGCCTTTCGAGCGCCGGCATCGCCGAGGCCAAGGATTTCCGACTGGGCACGATCGTGCCGTCGGGCCATGCCTGGAACGAGGCCGCACGCGCCTTTGCCGCGGATCTTGCCGAGGCATCGGGCGGCGCGCACAGCGTCGAGGTTTTCCCCGCCGGCCAATTGGGCAGCGAGGAACAGATGGTCCAGCAGTTGCAGACCGGCGCTCTGGATTTCGCCTTTCTGACCATTGCCGACGTGTCAAACCGTATCCCGGCCTTCGGCGCGCTCTACACGCCGTTCCTTGTCGAGGACACGGGCGAAGCGGCCAAGATACTCAAGGGCGACACCACGCAGGCATTGCTCGACCGGCTTCCGCAGGAGATGGGCGTCGTCGGCATCGGCTACGGTCTGGCCGCCATGCGGCAGATGATGGCGACCGCGCCGGTCGAGAACCTCGGCGATCTCGAAGGCCTGAAGATGCGGATCACACCGTTCAAGCCGTTCCGCGATTTCTACGACCTGCTGGGAATTGCGCCCACGCCAATGCCGTTGCCCGATGTCTACGACGCGCTGGCCAACGGCCAGGTGGACGCAATGGACATCGACGCCGAGCTGGTCGTCAACTTCAAGTTCTACGAACGCGCCGATCATCTTCTGCTGACCAACCACGCGATGTTCCCGATGGTCGGGCTGGTGTCCGGCCGCGTCTGGGCGGAACTCTCCGATGAGGACAAGCAGATGGTCCGCGAACACATGCGTGCGGCCCTGTCCGATCTGATGGATCACTACGTCGAGGCCGAACCGAAGCTGATCGCACAGATCGAAGAGACCGGCATCGAAGTGCGCAAGGTTGACCCGGCGTTTTTCGGCGATGTCACGTCACGCTGGGAAGAAGTCTGGGCCGATCAGAAAGACGTGATCGACGCGCTGCGCGCCGAAGCGGCTGCATTCTGAACCGCAATCTGGTAGAAGGCCGGTCGGGGTAAACTTCCGACCGGTCGATAGGACAGGCGTCATGGAAATACTGCGTAAATTGAGTACCGGCATCGCCCGGATCGAAGTGTTGATCGGCGCCGCGCTCGGTGCGGTCACGACGGCGCTGATCCTGCTCAACGTTGTCACCCGCAGCTTTGCCAAGGCGCTGTTCTGGGTAGACGAGGCGGCGATAACCTCGATGGTTTGGATGACCTTCCTCGGCGCTTCGGCGGCAATCCACCATCGCCAGAGCGTCGCCGTCACCTTTGTGCCGGACATGCTGCGCGGCCCTGTGGCGCGCGCACTCCTGATCGCAACGGATCTGGCCGTGCTGGTGTTCTTTTGCGTCCTGTTCGCCTTGGCCTGGAACTGGTTCGATCCCATCACGCTGGCCCGGCATGGCTTCGATACCGGCGCGTTTTCCGGTGCGACCTTCAATTTCATCTACTCCGAGGTCAGCACCACGCTGGGCGTGCCGAAATTCTGGCTCTGGCTGATCGTACCGATTTTTGCCTTCGGCGCGTCCGTTCATGCGCTGAACAACCTGGCTCAGACCGCTTACGGCGGCCCCGAAACCGGCCCGCTGGGGTCCGATAGGGAGGTCGCGTAATGGTTCCGCTTTCCTTCGGCCTGCTGCTGTTTGCCGGCGTGCCCATCGCGCTGGTGCTGGCGATCACCGCGATGATCTACATCTGGGCCAGCGGCAACGACGTGCTGTTCCTGTCCTATCCGCAACAATTGTATGGCGGGCTGGAGAAATACGGGCTGCTGGCGATCCCGCTCTTCATGCTGGTGGGCGAGCTGATGAACGAGGGCGGCATCACCAAGCGTCTGGTCAAATTTGCCAGCGTCTTTGTCGGGTCGCTGCGCGGCGGGCTGGCCTACATCAACCTTGTCGCCAACATGTTCATGGCCGCCATCATTGGCTCGACCAACGCGCAGATCGCGGTGATGGGCCATGTGATGGTGCCCGAGATGGTCAAGCGTGGCTATGACCGGAACTTCGCCGCCGCCGTGACCGCGGCGGGCGGGCTGATGTCGCCGATCATTCCGCCGTCGATGCTCTTCGTGATCTACGGCGTTCTGGCGCAGATCAGCATCGGCGATATGTTCATCGCCGGGATCATTCCCGGCCTGCTGATGGGAGCCGCGTTCATCCTTGTCGTCGTGGTCCTGGGCTTTTTCTACACCTACCCCACGGAAGCGAAGCTGTCGCGCGGCATGGCGGTATCGCACATCCTGCGGGCGCTCCCGTCGCTGTCCATCCCGGTGGTCATCATCGGCGGGATCGCGGGGGGCATCGCCACCCCGACCGAATCCGCCGCGGTCGCGTCGGTCGCCGCGATCATCGTCGGCTGGGCTTTCCACCGCGAGTTCGATCCCTCGCACATTCCGGGCATGTTGGTGCGCCTGCTGGCCAGTTCGTCGATGGTGCTGTTCCTGGTCGCCACAGCCAACGTGTTCGGCTGGATCATCGTCTACGAGAAGATACCGCAGAACCTGGCCGCCTATCTGGTGACGCTGACCGAGAACCCGATCGTGTTCATGCTGCTGCTCAACGTGATGCTGTTGCTGGTGGGCACCGTGATCGACGCCATCGCGGCGCTGATCCTGGTGGTGCCGATCATGCTGCCGATCGCCATGCTGAGCTACGGGATCGACCCGTTCCATTTCGGTGTCGCCGTCTGCCTCAACCTCGTGATCGGCCTCTTGACCCCGCCGGTCGGCACCGCGCTATACGTGACCGCACAGGTGTCGAACTGCAAACCGATGAGCATCATGAAACCGCTCGCGCCTTTCCTTCTGGCGGCGCTGGTGATCCTTTTGCTGGTCTCGGTCTGGCCCGCGCTGACGCTGGTGTTGATCGACTGAATCAGCCGATGTCGTGCAGGGACCGTTTGAATTTTGCCGGCGACACGCCGGTGTGATACCGGAAGAACCGATTGAAATTCCCCGGCGAACTGAAGCCGAGATCGGCCGCGACATCCTGCGCGCTGGCCCGGTCGGCCAATGCCGATACCGCGGCCTCGATCCTGATCGCGTTTCCATAGATGCCCGGCCCGACGCCGACGGTATCCTTGAACAATACGTTGAAGCGCGATCGTGACAGACCGACGCTACGGGCCAATGCGTCCAGATCGTATTGTTGGTCAGGATTGTCCTGCATCTGCTCGACCGCCCGCCGTATTCGGAAATCGACAAAACCCTGCGCGGCCTTGCGCCCGGCATTTTCGGCCCGCACGAAATGGGTCATCAGCGCCACGATCACGTCCTCGGCCCGTTCGTTGCGGCCCTCCAGTGCGTGGATAAGATCACGCAATTCACGCGCCAACCCTTGCGCGCGTTCGTCAACCCGGATCGACGGGCGTTCAAAGAAACCCGGCAGGCCGCAGCCATCGAACAGGTCGCTGGCCCGGCGCAGCCAGCCGGGATTGATGTACAGCGCGAGATAGGACGATATCGCAGCCGTGTCAGTCGGCGTATAGTGATGCTCTTGCCACGGGTTGACCACCACGGCGCGGTCCGCTGTCAGCGGAACGGTCTGGCCATCGACGACAAAAACCTGGTCGGGGCCACCGAGTTTGATGATCAGATGGGTCTGCGCATGGGCATGGGCGGTCAGCCGATCCTTGAGCGACAACAGCGCCGCCCGGCCAAAACGCCCGGCCAAGATCTCGGCGCCCTCTGTCAGGTCCATCGAATGCTTCATCGCGCAAGGTTAGGCCAATTGGCACCTGCTTTCCTAGCCCGAATAATTCATGAAGATGTGGTGAGGATGGCATAAGCTTTCGAAAGCAGGTATTTTTCGGTTGTTGAAGCCAGAAATTTCAGTTTTCAAGGCAGGCTCCCTCACCATGATTCAGTCTAGCTCCACCACACCCGCTTTGTCACCCTTGAACGGCAAACCCATCCTGCTCAATTTTGACGGCGCGGAGATGAGCTCCGATGCCGGTCTGACGCTCTTGCGAGAGGTCGAACGCCGGGCCGATCTGGCGGGTCTGGTTGCGTCTTGCCTCACGGATCTGAATCGCCCCGAGTTTGTCGGAGACCATCAACTTAAGTAAGGATGATGGTTATGACAAAAAGCAAAATGGCAAATCGCTACTCGCCAGAGGTCCGCGCGCGTGCGGTCCGGATGGTGTTCGAGCATCAAGGTTCCTACGAAACGCAGGCGGGCGCGATAGCGGCCATCGCACCCAAGATCGGCTGCATTCCCCAGACTTTGCGCGAATGGGTCAAACAGGCTGAGAAGGACAGCGGCATCCGTGATGGCGTGACAACCGAGGAACGCGACCGGATCAAGACCCTCGAACGCGAGAACCGGGAACTGCGCCAGGCGAACGAGATCCTGCGCAAGGCATCAGCTTATTTTGCGCAGGCGGAACTCGACCGCCCACTGAAGCGATGATCGCCTTCATTGAGGATCAGCGCGTTGTTTACGGTGTCGAGTCGATCTGCAGGGTGCTGCCGATCGCGCCGTCAACATTCTATCACCACCTGGCGTGCCTCGCTGATCCGTCCAAAGCTTCGGCCCGGCATCAGCGGGATACGGAGCTGCGCCCGGAGATCAAACGTGTCTGGGATGAGAATTATCAGGTCTACGGGGTCCGTAAGGCATGGCATCAGCTGAAGCGCGAGGGCTTTGAGCTGGCGCGCTGCACGGTGGAGCGGCTGATGAAACATATCGGCATCCGTGGGGCTGTGCGCGGCAAGGTGGTCAAAACAACCGTCCCTGACACGTCAGCGCCTTGTCCGCGTGACAAGGTGAACCGCGTGTTCCGGGCACCAGCCCCGAACCTCCTCTGGGTCAGCGATTTTACCTACGTGTCGACATGGCAGGGCTTTGTCTATGTTGCCTTCGTCATCGACACGTTTGCAGATCGCATCGTCGGCTGGCGGGTCTCACGGTCGGCCAAAACAGACTTTGTTCTCGATGCTCTTGAACAGGCCCTGCATGATCGACGGCCGGTCCAAAAGAGCGGCTTGGTCCACCACTCGGATCGTGGCGGGCAATATTTATCCATTCGCTATACCGAGCGTCTGGCCGAAGCTGGCATCGAGCCATCGGTCGGCAGCGTCGGGGATTCCTATGACAACGCCCTCGCAGAAACGATCAATGGTCTATACAAAACCGAGCTGGTCCATCGTCAAGGACCGTGGCGCAATATGCAGGATCTGGAAATGGCGACACTCGGCTGGGTCGATTGGTTCAACAACCGGCGCCTGCTTGGACCCATCGGAAACATCCCGCCAGCAGAGGCTGAAGACAACTTCTATGCATACCGCGAAGTGCTCGATATGGTCGCGTGAAATGAAGCTATAGGTCTCCGGTAAAACCGGGGCGATTCAATCTGCGTGAGCCGGGCAAGGTGCAGCACAGCCTGAAAGACATCATCCGGTTCCGGATCATGATGATCGCGGTCGGATATGAGGACGGCAACGATGCCGCCGATCTGCGCGATGATCCGGCGTTCAAGCTCGCTCTCGAGCGTGATCCCGAGACCGGGGCGGCGCTGTGCTCACAACCCACGATCTCGCGGATGGAAAACCTGGCCAACAGGCGGGCGCTCATCCGGATGGCGCATGAGATGGTGCGGTCCTATTGCGCTTCCTTTGCGCGTGCGCCCCGACAGATCGTGCTGGATATCGACGACACTTTCGATTCCGTTCACGGCCACCAGCAGCTGCGCTTGTTCAATGCCCACTATGACGAATACGGTTTCCAGCCTATCGTGGTCTTTGATGGTGACGGGCGTCTTGTAGGCGCCGTGCTGCGGGCAAAGAAAGCGCAGGCCATATCCGGCGACTGATCCGGGCGATCCGCCGCCATTGGCCCACGACCGGGATCCTGCTGCTGGCCGACAGCCACTACGGCACCCCGGAGGTTCTGGACCTGTGCGACAGCCTCGGGCTGCGTTTCGTGTTCGGCTTGTCGAAAAATGCACACCTGCGGGAGCATGTGCAAACCCTGGAGGCCTCCACGGCAGAACGCTATGTGCGCAAGGGCCAGAAACTTCGCCGTTTCAAGACATTCTCCTACGCGGCACGGTCGTGGTCGAAAACCCGTCGCGTCATTGCCCGGGTCGAGGTGGGCCCCTTGGGACGCGACACCCGCTTCATCGTGACCAATCTGATGGGCTCGCGTGGCACGCATCTCTACGAAAAGCTCTACTCCGCGCGCGGCCAGGCCGAGAACCACATCAAGGGCTGGAAGAGCCATCTCGCCTCCGACCGCACGTCCTGCTCGAAGGCCAGCGCCAATCAGATGCGGCTCATGCTGCACGGGTGCGCCTACTGGCTGTGGTGGACATTGCGGGCGGTCTGTCCGAAACGCTCCCCGTGGCGGAAAGCCCAGTTCGACACGTTGCGACTGCACCTGGCCAAACTGGCCGCCACCATCGTCGAGAAGAAAACCCGGATCATAATAACGCTGCCAGCTTCGTGCCCGCGCCAGAGCCTCATCCGCCTTCTGTTCGACGAACTCGCACCGCCACACCCGACATGACGCAGACATCACGCCCCGCTCACCCTGAAACAGCAAACCGAAAGTCCCAGATGACACCGCCGTCCGCCGTGAAAGCCCGGACGCCGATTGCGCTCGCGCTCGTCATCGAATGCTCGCGCAAAACAGGGGCTTCCCGGCAATGACACCGGCGTCGTGAATTATTCGGGCTAGATGATTGCACCTACCCGGTCTGCAAACCTGTCCGTTCGTTCAAAAAAAGTTCCAGATGAGAATTTCCCACGCCCGGTGAGAACGACCGCGCCGGCGCTGCGGGATACACCGGAGGCCAATGCGAAATCAGCCATACCGGAGGACTGCCATGCCCCATTTCACCCAATCGCCCGAGCGTGACGCGCGCGAACAGGACCGCCAGCGCAAATACCGCAAGCAATTCGTTGCGGATACGCCGTCGTGGTATCACGGTCTTTATCATCTTGGATTCACTCTGGTCCTGACATTAGGCGCGCTGGCCTATTCCATCAGCCAATTGAACAATCCCGCACCGTGGGAATGGGCGTTGATCCCGATATTCGCTCTCGTCGGCAACCTGGCGGAATATTCGGCGCATCGCTGGATCATGCACAGGCCCGTGCCGGGGCTGAAGATGGTCTACAAGCGGCACTGCACCACGCATCACCAGTTCTTCACGCATCACGATCTTGGCTACAAGGGCCACAAGGAATGGCGGGCGCTGCTGTTCCCGCCGCTGGCGCCGGTCGCCTTCGTGCTGCTCTCGATTCCGCCGGCGCTGCTCGCCAATTGGCTGGTCTCATCCAACGCGGCCTACCTGATCGTCATTTCGATGTCCGGCTATTACCTGTTCTACGAATTCGTACATACGCTGTCGCATCTGGACGACGAAAAGAGCCCCTACCTGCGGCACGTGCCGCTGATCAACACCATACGGCGGATGCACTATATCCATCACGTTCTGGGATTGATGCAGACCAAGAATTTCAATCTCACCTTCCCGATCGGAGACTGGATTTTCGGGACAAGCGATCTTGACCGAGGGTTCTGGGGAACGATGTTCAACGGCGACAGCGACGCGCATCAGAAAAAGGACCTTCAATACGAAGATCTCGAGGTGCTGTTGCCCGGTGTCGACACGTCCACCGCGCGCACGGACCTGCAACCGGCAGCGGCGCGCGCCAAATAGCCACGGCAGAAATCGCGTCCAGTCCCCGTCGCTGACCACGAACAGTTCCGACCAGGACGGACGCTGAAATCTCTCACTCAACGAGCAAATAGTGTAGAACCAGACGTTCGCGCTTTCTGCGGTACCAGTCGCTGTGGGGCTCGAAGTGTGAATTCGCCGCAGCCCGCTCTAATGTCGGCAATGGTGAAGGTTTTCTGATGCGGGTCGCGGCGGAACGGTTCGCCCTCGTGCGGCAACGACCCGCGTTGGAAAACCTCCCAAGGAGGAAGCCGCGTGGGTCTTGGTGCGATCTATGGTAAAAGCGCACAGACAGTTGGGGCGACGGCTGGGTCATGCGTTCTGCTGAAGGCGCGCATGACGGCTGAGACGGTCACGTAAGCGGCCGAATATGCTGACACCGCTGTGCATATAGTGATGCTTGCCGTCGTTTTTCGCGCCGCAGAGCGATAATCGCATAGTGGCTGGGCCGGGTCTGCGGGGTGCAGCCGGTGGTGCTCCGTAGTGGATGACGGGCGATATGTCATGCGGCCTGCTCCCTCGGTGGGGCGCGCGACGTCGGTTTTTGCCCGCGACGGAAGATCTCGACGATGCGCATGGGACCGCCGCAACAGGGGCACGGTTCGCGCAGGGTGAGTGGGATGATCTCGGCTTCGGGTCCTGACACGGTGGCCTGGTCCGAACGCTGGACATACAGCAAGGCCCGGATCTTGGTGATGTTGGCCTTGCGGGTCGAACTGGCCAGCAGGCCGTAATGCCGGATGCGGTGGAACCCGTCGGGCAGGACATGGATCAGGAATCGGCGGATGAACTCGGGCGTTGTCAGCCGCATGACCTTTTGGCGATCGCCGGATTTGATGCGATAATCCTTCCAGCGGAACGCCACGGTATGGGCATCGGCGCTGACCAGGCGCGCGTTGGAGATGGCGACGCGGTGGGTATAGCGGCTGAGATAGGCCAGCACGGCCTCGGGTCCTCCGAAGGGCGGCTTGGCATAGACCACCCATCCGGACTTGCGGAATGGGCCGAGCCACTGCGCGAAGGCATCCGCCTGCGCCAGACGTTCGAGATCGCCATAGAAGGCGAGCTGCCCAGCGGCATGCAGGTCCATCAGCCCGTCCAGAAACAGGCGCCGGAACAACCGCGCCAGAACCCGCACATGCAAAAAGAACCCGGGGCGGCAGGCGACCCACTTCGTTCCATCGGGCGACAGGCCGCCGCCGGGGACGATCATATGGATATGCGGATGATGGGTCAGTGCCGAGCCCCAGGTGTGAAGGACGCTGGTCATGCCCACCCGCGCGCCCATTCTTTTGGGATCGGCCGCAATCGTCATCACCGTTTCGGCCGAGGCTTTGAACAGCAGCCCGTAGACCGCCTTCTTGTTCCAGTAGGCGATCTGCGCGATCTCGGCTGGCAGAGTGAAGACGACGTGGAAATATTCCACTGGCAGCAGGTCCTCGGCGCGCGCCTCCATCCAGTCGCGCGCGGCCGGTCCCTGGCACTTCGGGCAATGCCGGTTCTTGCAGGAATTATAAGCGATATGATGATGGCCGCATTTGGCACAGCCAGCCACATGCCCGCCAAGAGCCTCAGTTCGGCAGGCCTCGATCGCCGACATCACCTTGAGCTGTGAGAGGCTGACATGTCCCGCATTGGCCCGCCGCCACGCAGGACCATGGGCGCGAAAGATGTCAGCGATCTCCAGCTTCGGCCGGGTCACCCCGGCGCCCGGTCATTCCAGGCTTCGCTTCACGGTCTGATCCTGCAATCTGGCCAGCATCTCGTAGGGGCTGACAGTATCGCGGATCGTCTTGGTGGCCACATGGGTGTATCGCGCGGTGGTCGTCAGCTTGGCGTGGCCGAGCAGCACCTGAATCACACGCACATCGGTGTTGGCCTCCAGTAGATGGGTGGCAAAGCTGTGCCGCAACGTATGCAGTGTCGCGGGCTTCTTGACGCCGGCCATGTGCTTGGCCGAGGTGAAGGCACGGTTCAGCTGCCTTGGCGAGATCGGGTTGATCTTGGGCTTGCCTGGGAACAGCCAGCCTTCGGGGCGCGTCTCGCGCCACCAGGCACGCAGCAGCTCCAGCAATCCGGGTGACAGCATCACCTTGCGGTCCTTCTGACCCTTGCCCTGCTCGACATGGATCAGCATCCGGTCACTGTCGATATCGCCGATCTTGAGGTTGCAGACCTCAGCCGCCCGAAGCCCCGCACCATAGGAAATGCTGAGTGCTGCGCGATACTTCAGCCCCGGCCCCGGTGCCGCCATCAGGATGTCCGACACCTCCTCGACGCTGAAGACTACCGGCAGCTTCCGCGGTTCGGTGCGGAATTGCATGTAGCGCTTCATCTCTTCCCGCCCGCAGGTCATGCCGAAGAAGAACCTGAGCGCGACGATCCGCGTGTTGAAGGTCGATGGGGTGATCCCTGTGTCCGTCATATGGAGCTGATAGGCGCGCAAATCCTCCGGCGTCGCCGTATCGGGTGATCGCCCGAGGAACGCCGCGAAATCCTTGATCGCCCGGATATGGGACTTCTGCGCTTTGTCGCCCATTCCGCGGATGCGCATGTCTTCGATCATCCGCTGGCGCAGCGGGGTTACTCTCTCCTCTGTCATGGAAACCTCCTGTCTGATGATTGAGAAGGCCCCAATCGTCCGTCAGGTCAGTCCGATCGCAAAATGCGCAACGTTATGGACGCGTCACACCATCAGCCAAATGCGCCAATGCCGCGAAGCGGCTTCGTCCTAGGTGATAAGCGCGTCCGTGCGCGGATGGCTTGGTCGTTCCTCTAATATTGAGATATCAAGACTCTTATCGTTCGTGGAGCTTTGCTGTAACCTCCGATCATCTCGTAAATGGAGAACTCGAATTGAAACAGCCTTCAGATAGTAAACAGGCTTGCGACAAAGTCAATCTGTCCAAGGTCCATTCTCCCTACCGCCGATCTCGGGTCGCTCTGAGCGTTGCAGCTATGCCGAGAGACCTAGGCGAGCTTCTGGATAGGCGCCTCGAGGACCATCGCCGTGACCGGTGAGATGACGTCCCATGATGCCTGGTTTCGGTCCAAGGTGAAGGAGGCACTGAATGACCAGCAGGCCGCGACACCGCATTCCAACGTGATGAACCTTGTGCAGGCGGTGATTGATGAGAAGCGCCGCCAACAGTCTTGAACAGTGCGTTCTGTTCTTACCTGGTACCTTCGTGCGTTTCGGGGTGTTTTGGTGGGTTGCCGCCGCTTCTTCTGTCAAAAAATTGTTTGCCGATCGGCTGCGTGACTTAGCCTTTGATTCCGACAAGGGCGGGTCGCGTTGGTGGTCTGAGGTTCTGTACTCCCTCTCACTGGCCAGCCCTTTTCATAGCTTTCGGTGGAACCCCAAAAAAGGGAAAGCGGGCTTTTTGTCCTTTGGAACTCAGACCCTGATCCAAAGGAATTCCCCATGTCCAAGCACCGCTCAACGCTCCCCAATCCTGTTGAATCCAACGCTAACCTTACCTCTGCCCTCGCGCAGATCGGCGCGGAGGTCGACCACCAACCCCTGCGCAGTTCAGCGCTGGCGCGCATCATGCGCGAGACGTTTCATGGCAGCGATGCCGGGGGCGCCTGGGACTGGCGCATAGCCTATGACCTGATGCAGGCCGCGGCTGTCCAAGTGCTGCTGCGTGGGAACGGCGTGGCAGATGACATCGCCGCTGCAAAGCTGCTTGCCTCGCGGCTGCTGACGGAAACCCGCCGGTCAGAGCAGCAGATCCGGCTGCAGCAGTTTTCCACGCCGCTGCCATTTGCGGCGCTGGTCTTGCGGGCGGCGGCGATCCGCAAGGGCGAGACCGTTCTGGAGCCCTCGGCTGGCACAGGTGCCCTGGCTGCTTTCGCCGCCCGGGCCGGTGCCACGCTTTTGCTCAATGAAATCGACCCCTTTCGCCAGCGCCTCCTGCGCGCGGTTTTCGGCGGCGAGGTGACGGGCCATGACAGCGAGCATATCGACGATCTGCTGCAGACGCCGGTTCTACCCGACGTCGTGGTGATGAATCCGCCCTTCGCCTCCTCGGTCGATCGCTCCCGGGACAAGTACATCGCCGCCAAACATCTCGTCGCGGCTGCCAAGCGTCTGGCACCCGGCGGGCGGCTGGTGGCGATCATGCCGCCGGGATTCACGCCCGAACGCGATGCCGCGCATTGGTCCCGCGCCTGCGGTCTCCTGACGCCGCGCTTGGCGCTGACGATGCCGGGGCAGGTCTATCGCAAGCTTGGCACCTCTGTGGAAACCCAGCTGATGGTCTTCGACAAGGTGCAGGAGGACGGCGAAATGATCCGCGTCCCTGTGCGGGATCTGGATGAAGCCCTTCCTTTTGTCGACGCAGTGGCCGCAACCCGGCCCGAGATGCGCCCCGCCCAACGGGCTGAAGCGACCCCTCATGCTCGGCCGACCGTTCCATCCTCTGCCCCGCGCAAGACCGCGGCTGCGCCTGTCGCCGCCTCCAAACCACGGGCCAATGCCGTCCGCCCGCTCAGCTTCACAAGCTTCGATGTCCCGCGCGACAACACGCCCATCTCGGACATCTATGCGCGCTACTGGCCGCAGCGGATCGAGATCGCGGGCGCGCAGGAACATCCCACGCCGCTCGTTGAAAGCATCGCCATGGCCTCGGTTGCCCCGCCCATGCCCTCAAACACGGGCAGTGATGACTTGCGACTGCCCGCACGGTTGATCGAGGAGGGAGATCTCTCCGAGGCGCAGCTGGAAACCATCATCATGGCGCATGATGCTCATGGGCGCGACCTGCCCGGTCGGTTTACCATCGATGACGACCAGACCAAGCTGACGCGCGCCGATGATGATCCAGACGCACGTGCCTATCGCCTCGGCTATTTCCTCGGCGACGGCACCGGTTGCGGCAAGGGGCGCGAATGCGCGGGGCTGATCCTGGTGAACTGGCTTGCCGGGCGCAGGAAAGCGATCTGGGTTTCCAAATCCGCCACGCTCATCGAGGACGCGATCCGCGACTGGACCGATCTTGGCGGCTCGCCTGCCGACATTCAGCCACTTTCCAAATGGAAACCGGACCAGCCCGTCCCTATGGGTGACGGAATCCTCTTCGTCACCTACGCCACGCTGCGGTCTGCCGGCAAATGCGGCACCACGCGACTGAGCCAGATCCTCGCCTGGATGGGCGCGGAGTTCGAAGGCGTGCTGGCCTTTGATGAGGCCCATGCCATGCAGAACGCGGCCGGGTCCGAGCAGGGCAGGGGGGTCAAACCCTCCCAGCAGGGCCTTGCTGGCCTGCGGCTGCAACTGGCAGCACCCCGCGCTCGCGTCTTCTACATCTCGGCCACGGGTGCCACGAGCGTGCACAACCTGGCCTATGCCGCGCGTCTTGGTCTCTGGGGGCAGGGGCCGGAATACCCCTTCCCGAGTCGCGAGAGTTTCGTCTCGGCGATGGAAGCCGGCGGTGTCGCCGCCATGGAGGTGGTTGCCCGCGATCTCAAGACGCTTGGGCTCTATACGGCCCGCGCCCTCAGTTTTGATGGGGTGGAGTATGACGTGCTCGAACACGCGCTCACCCCGGCCCAGATTGAGATCTACGACGCATACGCGACCTCGTTTCGGACGATCCATCACAATCTCGAGGCCGCGCTGACAGCGACCGGCGTCAACGATGCCTCGGGCGAGACCAATGCCTCGGCCGCACGCGCCTCGGCCAAATCTCGCTTCGAGAGCACGAAACAGCGCTTCTTCAACCATCTCCTGATGGGCATGAAGGCTCCAAGCATCATCCACGCCATCAAGGACGATCTGGCAGCGGGCAAGGCTTGCGTCATCCAGGTTGTCTCTACAGGCGAAAGCCTGTTGAAGCGTCGGCTTGAGACGATGGACCCGGAGGATGAACTCGTCGAGGGTGCCTTGACGCCGCGTGACTATGTTTTATCCAAAGCTTTGGATAAGACGTAATATGCCGCGTCACCGTTATGCGGAGTTTTGGGTTTCAAGCTGTTGTTATGACGATTCATTTTTGGGTTTCCGCTTTGGATAATCATGATGCCTCTGCTCTCAACCGCAGAAGGACATCCCCTCATGAACTCCCCCTCGAACTCTCAACGCCGTGCGCGCGACCGCGCTGACAACCTCGCTCTGGTCGACACGTACCACGCCGACAATCCCGGGCTTTCCCAGGGTGCGCTGAGCGCAGCCCGCCATTTTCTGAAGTGGGCGCAGGCACGGAAAGTCTCTGTCCGTGACCTCGACGCGTCGGTTGTAGACAGTTTTCTTCGTCACCACTGCCGCTGCGGTCGCTACAGCCCCAATCAGTTGCGGAGCCCGATGTATGCCACCTATACTCGCCGGTTTTTTCGATATCTCGAAGACACCGGCATAGTTGCGATCCCAAATGACACTGCCCGGCTAAGACAGCACCTGGAGGCCTTTGCCAAGAAGCTCGAGAGCGCTGGCTACAGCGAGGTATCGCGCGCATCATTGCTCAGCCATGCCGCCCATTTTGCTGAATGGGTCCTACAACAGCGAGTCCCGTTGACCGCAATCGGTGAAGGAACCATCGATCAGTTCGCGTGGCACGAATGCCGATGCGGGGAGATGACCAAGCATGGCAACAGGGTTCTGGCGTCTCACTATAAGAACCGTAAGCGAGGTGCCCATGCGCTTGTCCGGCACCTGATCGACGAAGGTCTGCTCCCGCCCCAAGCACCTGACGACGTCTCCGCAGAAGACCCGCGTCTGATCAGCTTTTCGGAATGGTTGCGCCGCGAGCGCGGGGTGGCACCCGAGACCGTACGGCGCTATTTGAACGAAGTGGGCCGCTGGCTGGACAGCCTGGGGGCAACGCCGGAGGATTACGATGCGGCGGCCATCCGTTCGATCATATTGGATCAAGGTGAAGAACGGTCCCAATCATCTGTGCGCAAGACGGTCACCGTGTTGCGAGCCTTCCTGCGCTTTACGATCGTCCAAGGCGCATGCGCCCCGTCGCTTCTGCATGCGGTGCCATCTGCTGTTCGGCGCAAGCTTTCTACAGTCCCCCGCACGATCCCCACGGCGAAGATCGAAGAGATCCTTGCCTCCTGTCGCACCGATACGCCGGTTGAGATCCGAGACCGCGCAATACTTCTCCTCCTCGCCCGGTTGGCCTTGCGCGCGGGAGACATCTGGCAGTTGCACCTGTCAGATATCGACTGGCGCACGAGTCGGTTGCGATTGCACGGCAAGGGCAGGCGTGGCGTTATGATGCCGCTGCCGCAGGATGTAGGCGATGCGCTGCTGGTCTATATCGAAGATGCGCGTCCAGTGGTCGCGTCGAACAGGGTCTTTCTCCGAGTCCAGGCTCCTTTCACCCCGCTGCGATCCTCTGCCGAGATCGCCGGGATCGTTTCCCGCGTCCTGAGCCGGGGAGGTTTTACCGACTTGCCGACTGGTTCGCATGTCTTTCGTCATTCACTGGCCTCCGCCTGGCTGCGTGGCGGTGCGGACCTTGACCTGATCGGTGCAGCGCTGCGCCACACCTCGCGCGATACGACCGCGATCTACGCTAAGGTCGATGTTGGGATGCTGGAAGAAGTGGCTCAGCCGTGGCCGGGAGACGCGTCATGATACATCACCATGTAGACCGCTTCGTCCAACTCAACCGCACACTCGGAAAGAAGTTCGCCGCACAGGAGACATCCTTGCGCGCCTTCGCGGATTTCGCTGCGGAGCGATCCATCACGCATCTGACGGCAGCGCTGATACTGGAATGGGCCGGCGGCGCCGCGACGCCTTATGCTGCGCAGGCGCGGTTTGATCGCGCCCGCGCATTTGCGGTGTTCCTGCACGCGGAAGATTCACGGCACGAGATACCTGCGATGGGGCTGCTGGGTCGGTCACGACGGAGGCGGCCCGCTCCCCATATTCTGACGCGGGACCAAATCAGTCGGATCATGCATGAAGCGCTTCTGGTGCCCGGCCTGACACCGATCAGCCCGCTGACTTATCATAACCTGTTCGGGCTGCTCGCTTCGACGGGCTTGCGGATTTCGGAGGCATTGTCCCTTCAGTGCGACGATCTTACGGCGGAGGGCCTCATGGTCCGGAGCGGCAAGTTTGGCAAGAGTCGTCTCGTGCCAATACATTTTTCGACCCGTGCCGCGCTGGAACGATATCTCGAAGCCCGCGCGGCCGTGCGTAACGCGAACGACGATCTCTTCGTTCTTGGTCATGGTCATGCCCCGACAAAAACACGGGCCCATGTGGTCTTCGTTCGGATCGTCCGGAAGCTTGGGTACCGCAATCCGACAGGGCCCGGCCCCCGGCTTCACGATCTGCGCCACACCTTCGCCGTGCGATCCCTTGAGGCCTGTGGGAACAACCCGCAGGCAGTGTTGCGGCACATGAAGGCTCTGAGCACCTACCTCGGCCATGTCGATATTGCCAACACCTACTGGTACCTTGAGGCTACGCCGGTTCTTCTGAAGATGATTGCGGCAACCGCCGAGGAGACCTGGATCGGAGGTGCGGCATGACCCCGCTCGCCCCCGACCTTTCAGCCTTCCTGCAAACCCATCTTCCCCATGAATGCGGCGCAAGCCGACATACCATCGCAGCCTATGCCTGTGCGTTCACCCTCTTGCTGCGGTTTGTCACAGGGCGGGTCAAGCGAACCCCATCGGAACTTTTCATTGAAGACCTGGACATTCAGACGATCAGGGCGTTCCTCGAACATATCGAAGAAGGACGCGCCAATTCCGTCCGGTCCCGCAATGCGCGACTGGCGGCGATTAAATCGTTTTTCCGTTTCGTCGAACATCGCCAACCGGCCTGCCTTGAGCAGGCGATGATGATCCGGGCCATGCCGACCAAGCGAACAGACGCCAAGCTGATCGATTATCTTACAAAGGAAGAAGTCCGCGCCTTGCTTGCCGCGCCGAACCGCCACACGCCAGGCGGATTGCGGGACCGCGCCATGCTGCATCTGACCTATGCCGCAGGGTTGAGAGCGTCCGAACTTCTGGCTGTGCGGATGGACGATTTTCCCGACGGGTCGTTTTCCAACGTACGGATATTGGGCAAGGGGCGCCGGGAGCGTGTGCTGCCGCTCTGGAAGGAGACTCAATGTGCCATTCGCGCGTGGTTGGCCGTCAGGCCCGGTCGAGTAGGCCCGGAACTGTTCCTGAACCGTGATGGGCGCCGAATGACGCGGGACGGATTTGCATATCGGCTAAGGCAACATGTGGCGACAGCCGAGCGCTCGACGCCATCGATTGCCGCAAAGCAGGTCACTCCGCATGTGTTGCGGCACAGCTGCGCCATGCACACGCTTCAGGCCACCGGTGATATCCGCAAGGTCGCGCTCTGGCTTGGCCATGCCAGCATCCAGACGACCGAGATGTATCTGCGCGCGGACCCGACCGAGAAGCTAGCGCTTCTGGAGGCGCACCACGCACCTCTGATCCAACCAGGCAAGTTCCGGGAGCCGTCGGACAAGCTGATGCAGATCCTAGCCGTCGCCGCGCAACGTGCTTGACCTTTGCGGTAAAATGGCGTCCCGCCCTCTGTGGGGCGCTATTCCATCACATAGCCGAGAGCCCGGTAACCGGTTCTTCTTTTGGCCGCCATTCTGGCGAGGACCGGGACCGAACTGTCTACATAGTCGACCACCAACACGTCCTTCTTGTCGTCATGTCGGCGGTGCAACCTGCCGACATATTGCGCCAGCGTTCCCTTCCATGCGATCGGCATCGTCAGGAACAGGGTGTCGAGCCGCGCGTCATCGAAGCCTTCGCCGATATAGCGCCCTGTCGCGAGGATCAGCCGTTCCTCATCGTCATCCACATTCAGCGCCGCATGCGCGGCCTTCCGGTCCTTTGCGGACATGCCGCCACGGAGCACGACGATGTTCTTCGCAAATCGGGAGAACCGCTGATGAAGGTGCTCGAGGTGATCCTTCCGCTCGGTTAGTATGATCGGTGAGCGTTTGGCCTCCAATGATTTCAGCACGTCGTCGAAGATCAGATCGTTTCGGGCCTCGTCCTCCGCCAGAGCGGCATAGATCGCGGGCATTGACGGGCGCTCGGCCATGGCGAGGGGTTCTGGCAGCCGGAATCTCGTGTGACGTTCCCGCGCTCGATGGCGCAGTCCGCTTTCGGCTGCCTGCGATTTGGCGCTCACCTGATGGCGCACCGGGCCACATTGCATGAAGATGATCGGATGATGTCCGTCCTTTCGAGCGACCGTCGCCGACAACCCGGCGACATAGCGCGCTTTCGATCTGCGGGCGACAAGCTCAAAGCTCGCAGCGGACAGGTGATGGCATTCATCGACGACAAGATGGCCATAATCGGCAACGATATCGTCAACTTCGCCCTTCCGAACCAGACTCTGAATCAACGCTACATCGATCACACCGGTGAGTTTGCGTTTTCCGGCGCCGATGGTGCCTATCAGCTTGGGATCGATCTGCAAAAATGAGCCAAGCCGTTCGACCCATTGGTTCAGCAATTCCCGGCGGTGAACCAAGACCAGCGTATTGCGAGCGCGGTGCGCAATCAGTGCCGAGGCTACCACTGTCTTGCCGAATGCAGTCGTGGCGGCAAGCACGCCGGTATCGTGTTCGGCCAATGCGTCAAACGCTCGTGATTGCTGCTGGCGAAGTTGGCCATCGAAGCAGACCGTCTCCGGCAAACGAGCTCCGTCTACACGCAAATCGTCCAGATCGGCTGTCGCACCGTGATCAGACAGGAATCTGATCGCTTCGTCGAAGCTACCGCGGGGCAGGGCAACGTGTCGGGGATGCAGTTCGGCGCAGGACACGATGCGTGGCTTGCCGAATGTTGGCAGTCGCATGGCCTGCGCGCGATAGAATTCGGGATTCTGGAACGCCGCCAACCGCACCAATTGCGCAATCATGGCCGAAGGTAAGTCCGAACGGTCGATATAGATTTGGTCTGCGACCGTCACCTTGATGGTTGTCGGAACAGGTACATCGAGGCGTCGCGGCGTACTGCGGCGTGACGGAGGCATTTTCCACGGTTCGTCCGCCTGCTCATCTTCTACCGGCATGCGCACACCCAGCACTCGCCCGGAAAGCTCGGCGGCTTCGACGAGCTGGGTCACTGCTGCCGCCGACAATCGCGGCAAGGAAGACAAATAGGCCCACTGATCGTCATATGGCCGCAGGCTAGCATCGACAAAGACGCTGTTTTCAGCTTTGCGCGCTGTGTTCTGAAGCGGCAGTGCGATCAGGTTGCCGAAGCCGCCGAGCGGCATGATATCCTGATTTGGAAACAACCGGTCATAGGAAGCAAAGCCGATTTCTGGCCGCCGTTCCATCGTTTCCGTGATCAGGACCGATCCAAGCTGGCGCGCCAGACGGGCCGAGACCGGTTCGGAGAAGAATATCCAGACATGCCCCCCGTTGCCCGACCTCGACCGTTCCAACGCTGCGGGCACTCCCTTCACTCGGCAGGTTTCGAGCAGCGCGTTGGCGTCCTCCGCCCAGGATGCCTTGTCAAAATCCGCCGCCAGGAACCAGCATGTGTCACCGAGCAGGAGCGGATAGACGCCGGCGACAAAATCCCCGCCCCGACCATCGTCGCCGCGCAGGTGTCTCTCAATGACACCTTCATCCGGCGGGATAAACTTCTGATGGGGACACTGGCCGCATTTGACCTTTGGCTTGCCACAAATCCCCTTCACCCACTCGTTGGCGCAGGAGGGCGAATACCCCGAGCGGTCAGTTTTTCTGTTTTCCCACCGCACTGGGAACACGTCAGGCCGACCGGCGAACAGGCGGCGGAACAGCTCGACCTTTTGGTGCGACGGTGAAGCATTCGTAACCGGGGCGTTCTCGAATGAGGGTTGTCTCACTGCCGGCACGTGCTCTGCAGCAAGGCGAGCCTCAAGCGCTGCAACTTCACGCTGAAGCTGCGCTCGTTCGACATCCAGATCGGCCAGACGGGCTCGAACCCGCGCCAACTCCGCCTCAATGTCGCTTCTGTCCGCCACTTGCGATTTCCACCCAAACCTTTCCGCCCAGTCCAGCATAAAGCGCGAAAGCGACAAGCGTAAGCAGGTCCGGCCGCTCGTCGGCGGGACCGCCGAGCGGAGAGTTCGAGGGGGAGTTCATGGGGGATGTCCTTCTGCGGTTAAGAGCAGAGGCATCATGATTATCCAAAGCGGAAACCCAAAAATGAATCGTCATAACAACAGCTTGAAACCCAAAACTCCGCATAACGGTGACGCGGCATATTACGTGCTGGGCTACCTCGAACAGGCCTTCCCGATTCATGCGCAAAAGCTCGTGGAGATCGACGGCAATATGGTGGCAGAACCTTTGCGGGATGAGACCGGGGCGCTGGTTGTCTCGCGCGAGGCGCTTGCCCTGCGCGATGCGGCCATGATGGAGTTGATAACGCTGGCCCCGATCCCTTCGGCGCTGGATCAGATCCTCTGGGCCTTTGGCGACGACGCCGTGGCCGAAGTGACTGGAAGGTCGATCCGACCTCTGAAGGCGGACGATGGCCACCTCTTCATCGAGAAGCGCTCCGCCAGCAGCAATTCAGCCGAGACCCAAGCCTTCATGGACGGCGAAAAGGATATCCTGATCTTCTCCGATGCCGGCGGCACGGGCCGATCTTACCATGCGGCGCAAACGGCGAAGAACCAGAAACGGCGGCGGCACTATCTTCTGGAGCCCGGCTGGCGCGCCGATGCGGCCATCCAGGGGCTGGGCCGCACGCATCGCTCGGCTCAGGTCAGCGCGCCCTTCTTCCGGGTCTGCACCTCGGATGTGCATGGCGAAAAACGTTTCACCTCGACTATCGCCAAGCGCCTCGACCAGCTAGGGGCCTTGACCAAGGGTCAGCGCGAGACCGGCTCGCAAGGCATGTTCCGCGAGGAGGACAATCTCGAAAGCCCGATCGCGCGGGCCGCACTACGTGGGTATTTCGCCGATCTTGCCGCCGGCCGCGCTGAGGCGATGAGCTACGAGAACTTCACCGACTGGACAGCCCTGCGACTGATCGACAAGGACGGTGTGCTTCTCGAGGAGCTTCCCCCGATCCAGCGGTTTCTGAACCGGGTGCTGGCGCTGCCCATCCACATGCAGAACGCGCTCTTTGCGGAGTTCATGTGCCGGATTGCCGATCAGTCTGAGCGGGCGCGCGCGGCGGGCACGCTCGATCTCGGCGTGGAAACCCTACGCGGCGACAAGATAGAACAGGTCTCCACGGAAGATCTCTGGACCTGCCCGAAATCTGGTGCCGTGACGCGGATCATCGGACTTGAGGTGACGGACCCGGTCCACGTGCTGTCGGCGGATGACGCCCTGTCGCGCAACCCCGACAAGCTGCCCATGGTCAATCGCGCCTCCGGTCGCGCGGCGCTCATCTCGGCGCGGCCCATGCAGATGTATGACGAGGACATCGTCACGCTGATGCGCAAGGTGGTGCGGCCAAACGGGTCGAGCTATCTGGAGGAGACGCGGTTCGAGTCCTCGGCCTGGGAAGACATCGGAAGGCCTGAGTTCGCAAGGCTTTGGGATGAAGAGGCTGCGTCCCTGCCAAAAACCACCACGACCAAGCTTTACCTGCTGACCGGGCTCTTGTTGCCGATCTGGAAGGACATTCCAACCACCAATGAGCGCATCTACCGCGTCACGCCCGATGGGGCGACCGCCATGATCGGGCGCACGCTGAGCGAGGAAGGGGCGGCAGCGTTGCGCGCCCGCTTCCTCGTCTCCAATCCGCAAACGCCACAGGAGATGTTGACCGCCGCCCTCGGCACCACCGCACCTGTCGATCTGGGCCGGGGTCTGACCCTGACCCGTCGCCGGGTCGCAGGCGAGATGCGCCTTGAGTTGGGCGGTGCGGATCGGGGCATGATCGACGGCCTCAAGGCGCTCGGCTGCTTCACCGAGATCATCGCCTTCCAGCTACGGGTGTTCCTGCCGCATGGGGACAGGATCGACACGGGCCGCATTCTGGCCCGGATCGTTGGGCAGGGAACCACCAAAGCGGCAGAACAAGCCGCCTGAAAAGTCAAAGCGGGCTACCGGTCGGGCGTCGCGGATCGGGGTTTGCCCGGTCTGCGCTTACCGGGCGCGCTCTGACCAGTGCCACGCCCGGCCCCCCAAATTCAGACAAGAGGACAGACCCATGACCAATCCCCAAATGGACTATGCCGCACTGGCGGCCGGTTGGCGCGCAGAGCGCGAAACCACCTTGAAGGCATCCCGAACGGAGCTGCTCGCGCAACTACGTGCGCTTGGCATCAGCGAGGTCACTGCCGAATACGAAGGCTATGGCGACTCCGGCAATGTCGAGGATGTGACGGTGCGGCCTGCAAAGGTCCAACTGCCGGAACCGCTTGCCACCGAGGTGGGCGACTTCGCCTGGTCACTCGCCTATCACCATCACCCGGGGTTCGAGAACAACGAGGGCGGCTACGGCACGCTGACCTGGGATATCACTGGCGACAGCATCACCCTTGATCACGCGGACCGCTATGTCGAATGCTCGCACAGCTATGACGAGGGGCTTTGAGATGGCCCATCCGCTTCATCATGCTGAAAGCTCTGCCCGAAAATTCGGCGGGGTGCCGTCTGACTATCAGGCGATCCACGACTGGTTCGATGCCTCGAAAGAGCACCTCGCGCTCTTCACGCACCGCGCCATGCGCCACCATGCCCAAGGCCTGTTCGATGCCGAACGTGTCTTTGGCCTGACCCTGACCAATAGCGCAGGTCGGGACATTCCCGTGCGCTGGATCGGCGAGCAGCATATCCGTGAAGACTGCCAGGGCCGCATTCCGAGCATGGCGGACTGGCTGCGACAGATCCAGCCCGAGCCATGGATGGCCAATGGTCATATCGACCGCCATGTCGGCGATGATCCCTGCGGCGACCCAAGGGTCGCTTGGGCCTCCGAGGTCGCCGCCGGACGAACCGTTCTTGGCCTGAAAGATTGGATGGCGGCGCGCGCGATGCAAGCCACGCAAAGCGCCTGACAGGTCTCGGTCGTTTGCCAAACGAATGCCGCACGGAAGCCCGGTTGGAAGATCGGGCTTCTTGCGTCGTTTCCCCACCATTCTTCGTAAGGAGGATCGCATGACACTCGATGAAATCAAAGCCGCGGTTGATGCCGGGCAGACCGTGCATTGGGCCAATACCGGCTACGTTGTCCACAAGGACAGGCTCGGTCAGTACCTCATCACCTATGTGCCGAACGGAAGCTGCATCGGTCTGACCGACCGGAGCGGGCACCGGTTGAACGGAAAAGAGGCGGAGTTCTTCATCGCGCGATCGGAGGACAGCGCGGAAAATCCGGGCAGCCAATCAAGACCAGACGGGCAGGGGAGGGGCGTAGCACCCAGAGGCGCGGGGGCATTCCCACTCGGACAGCGGCTCTGACCCGTGGGCGGGACTGAAAGGAAAGCAAGCTTTCTGGTTTGTGATCCCTCAAGGGGTCGAGAAAGCAATCCCGGATGCGCTGGCAAGAACGTCAGGCACCGGCCAATCCAAAAGGAACCATCCCATGTTCGCAGGAACCCTCACCCGCAACGTCGAGACCGCAGCCGCTCAGTACACCGGCATGATCCATTCGACACGTTTCGATATCGCCATCCAGCTTGAAAACCGCCCGAAGATGTCCGAACGCAGCCCGGATTTTGACGTAACGGCAGTCAACAAATCAGGCCGCAAGGTGCGCATCGGCACGGCCTGGAACGAGACCGGCAATACCAGCGGCAATCCCTACATCTCGATGCAGATCGATGTCGGCTTGAGTCCGTTCCGGGTCAACGCGGTGCAGACGAAAGAGGCGCGCGCGACCCAAAGCGGGGAGTTCGAGATCATCCCGCTGGTCTCGAACGGCCTGATGAAATCCGGCTCGATCTCGGGCGAGCTCACCGCCATGGACGCCGACAACGCCTTCACCGGCTACATCGCCAACATGATGTTCGATCTGGAGTTCATGCTTATCGAGAACAGCTACAAATCCGAGGAGACCCACCCCGATTACCGCATCGAGGTCAGCTCGCCCCGTGGCACACCGATCCGCGTCGGCTCGGCCTGGATGGCGAAAAGCAGCCGCACGGGCAATGACTACCTGTCGTTGCTGATCAACACGCCTGATGGCGACCTGCGCGTCAACGCCGTGCAGAACGAAGAACAGCGCGGCGGGCAGACCTTCTCGATCATCCCGTTCATCGACAGCGGTGAGCAGCCGCAGGACGCGGGCGCGGGGCTCTCCTTGGTCGCCTAATCGGCGCGCGAGGGGGAGACGATCTGAACCGAAAGGGGAGCCGTGGGATCACGGTTCCCCTTTTTCTGTACTGGTGTGGTTGAATGAACCCGGCGTACATTGCAGCCGTTCGTGTCGCCCGCAGCTAATGCAACCGAAGAGCCCAAAGCAACAGAGGGGTCTGGTGCCGGAGAGTGCAGAATCCTACGCTAAGCGGCAAGAACCCGTCTCACGTAATCGCGCAGAGAACTGTTTGGGTCGACATATCGGTAGGGTGTGACCAGTTTGACGCCCAATTCCTTCCAAATTCTGAAATCGATGTCTCGCGGCTAGCCATAACAGCCTGAGCCATACAAATCTGGGCTTTCGTCAGAGCAAATTTCCTTCCACCTTTATGGGTGCGGGCGCGGGCGGCCTGTAACCCCATCATTGTGCATTCACGTATCAACCACGGGCGAGGCTCGTGTCACGAGTTATCGGAAGACCCGTGGCTTGGCGCTTATCCGATCATGTTGAAATCATAGAGGTGGCCGGAGGCGTCAAGCTATAACGAACGTTGGTTCATGCAATGACGAATGATATTAGAAAAAGTACAATTCGGTGGCAGTAGCGAGGAGCACCAGATGGGAACTGGAATTGGTCAACGTTGTCCTGTTCGTGCTGGACGTAAGGGGGCGCTGATCTTGGTAGGCGTGGCCGTAATACTGCTTAGTATCTCGTCCTACATAGAAATTCCGATGGTTCCGGTCCCCATAACGGCTCAAACCTTTATGGTGCTGACTGTTGGAGCGGTTTTAGGGCCGCTTCTCGGCACTATTGGGACAGTCATATGGCTGCTCTGCGGCGCAGTCGGTTTGCCTGTGCTAGCTGGTGGCGCAAGCGGCCTCGGCCATTTTATGGGGCCGACCGCCGGATTTCTCTTCGCGTTTCCAATTGCCGCCCTCACTGCAGGTGTACTGGTTTCAAAACGGCAGGGCGCAGGAGTTGCTTATCGGGCATGGTGGGTGTTCTTGGCTGGCATCGCAGGGCACATCATTTGCCTTGGGCTTGGCGTACTCTGGTTGAGCACTTTGATCGGCATAGGCGCAGCTCTGGAAAATGGTTTTTTTCCGTTCATCTTGGGGGGCATCCTTAAGTCGACCGCTGTTGCCGCCGTAGTGATAGGGATTGAACTCCAGAGTGGAAAGACATCGTGATCGAACTGCGCGCGCACCACTTGCTGTGCATGCTAACCTTTGCTGGAAAGGGCTACTCGCCGGGGTTTGTAGCCAAATTTCGTTCTGTTGCTAGGTTCGTCAACCAGGGAATGCCAGTCAAAATCGTCGCAGGCCCTGATGAACTCTGCGCGTGTGTGATCGCGGAAGATTCCGAGCCACATTGCTATAGCGCGTCGGTAACTGTCCTGGATTTGACCGCTGCGCGAGATGTCGGTGACATGCTCGGTATCGTAATTGAGCCCGGCACCATTCTTAGCTTCGACAACCAAACCATTGCTGAGATGCGATCATGGTTCCGCAACGGAATAACGCGAAGGGCCTGCATCGCATGTCAGTGGCATGAGGTCTGCACGCAGCTGGCAGAAAGCGACTTTATCGGCTGCACGCTAGGAGGAACCCGCAGCTAAAGCGGCGACCGCGCCTGGATTGCCTCGGCGATTTCATCGCCGGTCTTTAATGTTCGGACGACCAAGGGGACAAGGAGAGCCTTCACGCTGCGATCAAGGCCCCGGGCCTTCTGCGCCATGCGCACCTCGTCCAGCGTTGTGCGCACCAGTGGGATGAAGCGGAGCGCAAGGGATATTGCGAGGGCGATATGATCGGCCGGCACCCAAGACGGAGCATGTCTGAGCCCTGCTTGAATGCCGTCAACAAACTCACTTGTTTTCGTCGTCATGGTGATGACCGACGCCGCGATAATTAGGATTCCAAAGCGCACGACAACGAAAGCAGCGAGTTCGAGCCCCGTGAGAATAACTTGCGCGATAAAAATAACGGCAAGAATCCACAAGGCAGGACGTATCGCCTGATAGGCATGTGAAAACCCGATTCCAGCCAGCCAGCAACCTATGGCGACCAGAATCGCACCCCCAACCAAGGGCACCCATCCCGGCAAAACGAACAGAAGGGTGCAGAAGAGCACAAGCGCCAGGATTTTATAGCCCGGAGATAGTCGATGAAGCGGGCTGTTCCCGAACACATATAGGTCTACGATCATAATGATCTCGCGATATAGTCTCCGATGACGGCGTTCGGCTCGCCATCCCCAACAATACGACCTGCCTCTATGTGGATGACCCGATCAAACTCGCGCAACAAATCCAGATCGTGCGAGACGAGAACGACATGCTCCTTGAGGTCCGCGATCGCTCGCATGAGGCGCTTTTTGTTCCATAGATCGAGCAATGTGGTGGGCTCATCGAAAACGATCATTTGAGGCTGCATGACCAGAACCCCGGCGAGCGCAACCATCTGCCGCTCTCCGCCGCTCAGTTGATGTGTCAGACGATCTTTCAGGTGTTCGATTTGGAAGCGCGCCATCACCTCTGTAATGCGTTCTTTGATCGTCGCGCTTGGCAGCTTCAGATTTTTCAAGCCGAAAGCGAGGTCTTCGTCCACGATCGGGTAGACGATCTGGTTGTCTGGATTTTGGAACACGAACCCCACCTTTCGACGCAAGTCCTTGAGCTCGGCCGACCCTTCTAAAGTGATCGAACCTGAGCTGGGCTTTTCCAGCCCGTTGAAAAGTCGGGCAAATGTGCTTTTGCCCGAGCCGTTACGTCCGATGATCCCAATGCGTTTTTCGTTGAGATCTATGTTGATATCACTCAGGATCGGGCGGCCACCTTTTTCGACAACCACTTGCGAGAAGGAGAGCATTGCTGGTGCGCCCTCCTACTCGGTCGTAGCGGCCTGGCGCTTTCTGGGCGTGATGATCGGATAAGACTTCTTAACAATCACGATCACGGCTGCCGCGATGAGACATTTAACAATATCACCGATGAAGAACGGGAGGGAACCGACGAACGCGGCCCAAACAGAGATTTGGGCGACGAACGCGCTCCAGGGAATACCAATTGCATAAAGTACGACTATTCCCCCCGCCACCGACGCCAAGAAGGCGTTGATGTAGCTAAGCTGATGCCAGAAGCGCTCCACAAGGAAACCAACCACAAAGGCGGTGAAGATCCAGCCAATCAAATATCCCCCTGTCGGGCCAAGGAAGACACCAAAACCCCCACGGCCTCCTGGGAGCAGAGGAAGCCCGATTGCAACGAGCAAAAGGAACAAAATAATCGACAAGCCACCGCGTGTGGCTCCCAAAACGCCGCCAGCGAGCATGGCGCCTAGAGATTGAGCGGTGATCGGAACGCCGACAACGGGTAGGGTAATCGGCGGGAAGACTGCCAGCGCGGCCATGATGGCCGCGAAGAGTGCGATAAAGACGGTATCACGCGTTTCCATGTTTGCCCCCCTAAGCCAGATCACACCGCACGAAGCGCTTGTCCCGGTCCGTAAAATACTCGCTGTCGGTCAACAGTGCGCCGTCTGGCAGACCGATTTCCATATGTGACCGCGTGAAGGCTTTGTGCCCGTATTTTTCTGCTGGATATTCTAGGTTCCGAGCGCGTTGAAGATCGTAATGCGACCCGTCCTCAACGAAGCGCATCACAAAGGCAGCTCGCTTCGGCAGAGGTCCATCCTCCAGCATTATGCTGCGGTGAACAACGTATTTGTTGAACACGAGAACATCGCCCGGCTCAAAGTCATCCTCAACCTGATGGTTTTTGAGGATCTCGCCCATGGTGGGCGAATTGAGAATGCCCGAGCGCATGGCAAAATAATCATCCATGGTTGTCTTTTCGCCCGCCTGTTCCTTAGCTTCGAGCGTAGAAATTATGGCTGGTTCGATCTGATCATAGATGAACCTGCCAGAGACTACACGTTCTGGCACGTAGGCCATACCACCTCGCTGGCCTGACTTACGAACGGGATGGAGTGCTGCCCAGATTGTGCAGCCGAATTCATCAGCAACCTGATAGCCGAAACTCTGAACGCCGACGTGCCATGGGAAACCCTTGCTAACGTTCTTTTCTAGCTCGAAACAGAGCTCAAATGTCAGGAACAGATCCTTCTGCACAAGCGCCGTCAATGCCTTACGGAAGTACGGCTGCGCAATCAGCTCATAGATGTCCGTTTTTTCGGTCTCGAAATCATATTTGAGGCGGCTGAATTCGCTTTTGAAATTATCCGGTGCCCGGCTCATTTCCACCTCGACCCGATTGAGCAGGGTGCGCACAACGTTAGGGTTGAAAAATCCACTCAGCTTTACAAAGCCGTCCCGCTGAAACTGTTCAACGTGCTGCGGTGTTACACGGAAATCGTTGTCAAAAGGATGTTCTTCCATGGCATGGTCCCTGCTGTAACGTCATTATCTGATCAAGCTGCCACAGCCTAAAGATGAATCATACCCCGATAATTCACCAGTGATAGGTCGCCGACAGTGCGTCTTAGGGGGCTGATGCCAGTGGGTGCGGAATCTTACGCTCAGCGATCAGAACACGTTTCCCGTAATCGCGTAGGTTGCCGTTCGGATCTACATATCGGTAGAGTGTGACCGGTTTGACGCCCAATTCCTTACAAAGTTCTGAAACCGATGTGTCGCGGCTGGCCATAGCGGCTTGGGCCATTCGGACTTGCGCCTTTGTCAGCGCAAACTTCCTACCACCTTTCCTGCCACGGGCGCGGGCGGCTTGGAGCCCGGCCATTGTGCGTTCACGGATCAACTCGCTTTCAAACTCGGCGAGAGCCGCAAAGATGCCAAATGAAAGCCGTCCTGCGGCAGTTGTCGTGTCGATTTGCGCCCCTTGCCCGGTGAGAACCTTGAGGCCGACACCACGCTCGGACAGCATGCTAACGGTTTTGACAAGGTGGTGGAGGCTTCGCCCCAAGCGGTCAAGCTTCCATACAACCAGCACATCGCCGTCACGCAATGCCTTGAGGCATGCCTGGAGACCGGGTCGGTCATCCTTCTTTCCGGACGCCAGATCTGAGTAAATCTGTTCGGCTTCAACCCGTGCTCCGACCAATGCATCTCGCTGTAAATCGAGGGACTGGCTGCCGTCGGCTTTCGAGACCCGTGCATAGCCGATCAGCATGTTTCACAAACGTTCGTTTGAGGTGTTCTGGAAAGCAGCATGCTTTCAGCTGTGACCTTTACCACAATCTGGCGCAATTTCTTCAGCGGTAAGTGGCGTGCTGGGGGAGATATCTGGAAGAGAAGTAGAGCAGACGTTCGGGCGTGATGCCGCGAAAGTCTGGTCTGAGCCGATATTGTTGAAAAACTCTTCCTTGATCGACGCCCAATTGACTGATTCAATTCAGTTATTGAGCGGGAGAACTTACAATGATGGGGCCAAGGCAGGAAGCACAGGCGGCACTGTTTTACGAGTTTTCGCTGGAGGAGCATGTCCCGCAGGACCACCTTTTGAGATCGATTGATCGGCATCTCGATCTGAGCAGCATCCGGGGGCATTTGGCAGATTTCTATAGCCACACGGGGCGTCCATCTGTCGATCCTGAGCTGATGATCCGGATGCTGTTGGTCGGATACTGTTTTGGCATCCGGTCAGAGCGGCGGCTCTGCGAAGAGGTGCATCTGAACCTGGCATACAGATGGTTCTGCCGCCTTGAACTGACAGACCGCATCCCGGACCATTCGACATTTTCCAAGAACCGGCACGGCCGCTTCCGTGACAGTGACCTCTTGCGTCATGTGTTCGAGGCGACTGTTGCGCGCTGCATTGAAGAGGGTTTGGTCGGCGGCCAGGGCTTTGCGGTCGATGCCAGCCTGATCAGCGCGGATGTCCAGAAGCAGAACTCGAGCAATCCCGAAGGCTGGGCGGCCCGCGAGATTGATCCCACGGATGCGCCCCGCGCGGTGCGGGAGTATCTCGACACTTTGGACGATGAAGCCTTCGGTGCAGCGACAACAGCAAAACCCAAGTTCACCGCCCATGCCGATCCGGCCAGTCAATGGACGGCTGCGCGCAAAGGGCCTGCATTCTTTGCCTATTCTGACAACTACCTGATCGACACCGATCACGGGATTATCGTTGACGTGGACGCCAGCCGGTCGAACAAGACCGCCGAGGTCGGTGCCATGCGGAAGATGCTCGACCGGACCGAAGACCGGTTTGGCGTGAAGCCCGATTGGATCGCTGCTGACACCGCCTACGGATCGTCAGACAACCTGGTCTGGCTGGCACTCAAGCGCCAGATCCTCCCCTTCATCCCTGTCTTTGATAAAGGTGAACGGACCGACGGAACCTTCTCGCGGTCCGACTTCACGTGGGATGACGAGAACGATCGCTACATCTGCCCGAGTGGAAAGGAGATGCGCCACACATGGCGGACCTATTCCGATCCCGCGCGAAATGCACCAGCTTGGAAAGCCCGCAGATATCGGACGCGGAAGTCTGATTGCACGGGATGTGCGCTGAAGGCCAAATGCTGCCCCAACTCGGAGGTCCGTGCGATCCATCGCGAGAAATATGAGATCGTCCGAGACTTCGCCCGCCAATGCACCGCCTCAGAGTACAATCCAACTGCCCAGAGGCGGCGAAAGAAAGTAGAGATGCTCTTTGCCCACCTTAAACGCATCCTCGGCCTGGGCCGGCTCCGATTACGTGGCCCATGCGGCGTCCAAGACGAGTTTACCCTCGCAGCCACCGCCCAAAACCTTCGGAAACTAGCAAAACTCAAACCCATGGTGCCGGCCACAGAATGACAAGCGGCACCGTCTCAGATTGCCGAACAAAAATTAGGCCACAACCAACCCCAAAGTGCCAAATCGAAACGAGTTTTTCAACGGAATCAGCCCAGTGTAACCGGTGCTGCATCGACTACGAATGTCTGCTATCAACAGCAAGCCAAAAAACCTTCAACAACTGTTTGGGTTTTGAACGGGGTTTTTGGCGGCGTTGGACGAGGCGGTTTGCGCAGGTGCAAAAAACGAGCGTTTGTTGAGCGGCTAAACTCCCACTGGATACGGTGCATCACCTCTATATAATTCGCCGCCAACAGGACGCTGGCGGCGACGTGCATGACAATCTGGCTGGGGATGCGCTGCGCCAGCCGCATATTGGTGACAGGTCTTTCCGATATTACGCTTCCGGCGAACCTGTCACCCCTTATATTTCCTTTACCTTATCAAGAGGAACATAAAGATCACCGCCTTTGCGGAACTTCTCGGCCATTTTCGCCATGCCGTCCTTCTGCGCCTCGGCGCGGATATCGTGGCTGATCCGCATCGAGCAGAACTTCGGTCCGCACATGGAGCAGAAATGCGCGACCTTATGCGCCTCTTTCGGCAAGGTTTCGTCATGCATCGAGCGCGCGGTTTCGGGATCAAGCGAGAGGTTGAACTGATCCTCCCAGCGGAACTCGAACCGCGCGCGTGACAACGCGTCATCTCGGATCTGCGCTCCCGGATGCCCCTTGGCCAGATCGGCAGCATGAGCCGCAATCTTGTAGGTGATGACACCGATCTTCACATCGTCACGGTTAGGCAGACCTAGATGCTCTTTGGGAGTGACATAGCAAAGCATCGCCGTGCCGAACCAGCCTATCATCGCCGCACCAATACCGCTGGTAATGTGGTCATATCCCGGTGCGATATCCGTGGTAAGCGGCCCGAGCGTATAAAACGGCGCCTCGCCGCAGACCTCCAGCTGCTTGTCCATATTCTCCTTGATTTTGTGCATGGCTACATGGCCCGGTCCTTCGATCATCACCTGACAGTCATGCTTCCATGCGATCTGCGTCAGTTCGCCCAACGTCTCCAGTTCGGCGAATTGCGCCTCATCATTGGCGTCCGCGATAGAGCCGGGACGCAACCCATCCCCCAAAGAGAAGCTGACGTCATATGCCCGGGCAATTTCGCAGATCTCAGCGAAGTGCTCGTAAAGGAAACTTTCGCGGTGATGATGCAGGCACCATTTCGCCATGATCGAGCCGCCGCGCGATACAATCCCGGTCACCCGCTTTATCGTCATCGGGATCATATGCAGCCGCACGCCAGCATGAATGGTGAAGTAATCCACCCCCTGTTCAGCCTGTTCGATCAGCGTATCGCGGTACACCTCCCAGCTTAGGTCTTCGGCGATACCCTCGACCTTTTCCAGCGCCTGATAAAGCGGAACGGTGCCGATGGGTACGGCAGAATTGCGGATGATCCAGTCGCGGATGTTGTGAATATTGCGGCCCGTAGACAAGTCCATCACCGTATCCGCGCCCCAACGTGTGGCCCAGACCATCTTTTCCACCTCTTCCTCCATCGAGGAGGTGACGGCGGAGTTACCGATATTCGCGTTAATCTTGACCAGAAAATTACGCCCGATCCCCATCGGCTCGGCCTCGGGGTGGTTGATATTGGCGGGGATGATCGCACGGCCCCTGGCGACTTCTTCGCGCACGAAATCGGGAGTCACAAAATCGGGGATGGCCGCGCCCCAATCCTGGCCGTCACGTACCAGAGCCTCTTTCGCGGCCTTACGGCCAAGGTTCTCGCGGATGGCGACAAATTCCATCTCGGGTGTTATAATCCCGGCGCGGGCATAGGCCATCTGCGTGACCGCGCGTCCTGCCTTGGCTTGCAACGGCTTGTGGCGGACCGGGAATTCGGGCACCAGCCGGGCACCCTCAGCAAAGCCATTATCCTCGGGACGCACATGGCGACCCTCATAAAGCTCGATATCGTTGCGTGCGGCGATCCAGTCTGCCCGCAGGCGCGGCAGGCCACCGTTGATAGCGATTTTAGCGCTGGGATCAGTATAGGGGCCAGAGCTGTCATAGACCGTAACCGGCGGTTCGCCAGCCGAAGGGTGAAGATCAATCTCGCGCATAGGGACGCGAATTTGGGGATGCAGCGTTCCGGGCTGATAAACGCGCCGGGATGCCGGTAAGGGTCCAGTAGTAACGGTTGGTGTCAGATCTTTCATGAGTCAGTATCTCCGTGCTCATAGCAATGAGATCCAGCTCCGCCGTACTGAATGGAGAATAGCCACGCGATAAACGCCTGTAAAAAACAGGCAGGGCAATGCCGCACAGCCGAACACCATCCCTACGCCAGTATGAACTGGATCAGGTTCGTCGGGTCACTGCGCTATGCGTTGCCGCACCATCAGTTTCTCAGCCCCTTGTCGGGACCCCCCGGGTGAGAAAGGACTACGTTGTGCGCCAAGGGGGGCTTTGTCAACTGCTGTTCCCGTGGCGGTCTGACGGACCAGTTTTATCAGGCCTCAGGGGGTTTAAATGTAGCCAGAAATTAATGTCATCCGTAAGGGTGTGATTCAATATCAATATGGTAGCCGCTCACTTTTACCGGAAGTGAAGCAGCACAGCTCGTTCAAAAACCACCATTTGTTGAACGGTTTGCTGAACCAGACATTGGTGCGCCTGCAGCGAACGGCAAAAAAGTCCCGCGTTGTGTGAGTTCATGTGCAGCGCAGCGATCGGCAGCTATACCGCAGCCGAAGACGCATCGGCGCTCGGTGTCCGCTGCAAGACCCGATAGACGGTGGGCCTCGATACGTCGAACAGCTCTGCCAGATCGCTGATCGAGTAGTCACCCGTGTCATACATGCGGCGCAATTCTGCCTGACGACGATCCGATAGTTTTGGCTTTTTGCCCTTCAGTCGTCCCTTGGCGCGGGCGATGGCCATACCTTCCTTGGTGCGCATCCTGATCAGATCAGCCTCGAATTCGGCAAATGTGGCGAGGATGTTGAAGAACATCTTACCCATCGGATCGGTCGGGTCATGGACCGATGCGCCCAATGCCAGTTTCACCCCGCGCTTTTCCAGTTCATCAGCGATAGCCCGGGCGTCGGGAACCGACCGCGCCAGCCGGTCCAGTTTCGGCACGACAAGCGTGTCCCCTTCGCGGACTGCTGCGAGTGCCTGGGCCAGACCTGGCCGCTCCCGGTTCGTGCCGGTCAGGCCGTGATCGGTGTAGATCCGGTCTTCCGCGACATCGAGAGCGAGGAGCGCTGTCCGTTGCGCTGCGAGATCCTGTTTGTCGGTCGAGCAGCGGGCATAACCGACGCGGGTTTTGGTCATGATACATCCTTGGGCCAGAATTGGCCGAGCTTCGTCTTGATCGTGATCGTATGTAACGCAAAAGGCCCCTCCAATGATACTATAACCGGACCAGTCAAATGAGAATCGTTTTCCGTTGCAAACACTGGGAGCAGTTCGTTGATAATCCGGCGTCCGGTCACCGATCCCCTTACGGACAGTCTGACTGCGCTGCCCGAAGACCGACGCGCCGAGGCGTTGCGCCGGTTCAACATACTGCGCCAGCACCTGATCGACGAAGTCCCCCTGACGGAAGTTGCCCGTGTCAGTGGTATCCCACTGCGCACGCTGCAAAGGTGGACGTCCCGATATCAGCGCTTTGGGCTTGCCGGACTTGCAAGAGCACCGCGATCTGATGCCGGGCAACGGCGGCTATCATCTGAACTGGTCGAGCTGATTGAAGGGCTGGCCTTACACAAACCCCGTCTCTCTACCGCCGCAATCCACCGGCGCATCATCCCGATTGTAAAATCGCGTGACTGGCCTGTCCCTTCTTATGCCACGATACATTCAATCGTGAATAGTCTTGATCCCGCGCTTGTCACGCTCGCTCATGATGGCGCAGCCGCCTATCGTGACCGGTTCGAAATGATTCATCGTCATCGGGCCGAAAGGCCGAATGCTGTCTGGCAGACAGACCACACACAACTCGATCTAATCATCTTGGATACCAATGGTGCGCCGGTGCGGCCGTGGCTTACCATCGTGCTTGATGATCATTCCCGTGCAGTGGCTGGGTACGCCGTCTTTGTCGGCGCACCTTCTGCTATCCAGACCGCTCTTGCCCTGCGGCAAGCTATCTGGCGAAAGGATACGCCTTCCTGGCCGATTTGTGGCCTGCCGGATGTTTTATACACCGATCACGGCAGCGACTTCACCAGCAAGCACCTTGAGCAGGTCGCAGCTGACCTGCGCATTGAGCTTGTGTTTTCCACGGTTGGCCGGCCACAGGGGCGTGGCAAGATCGAGCGGTTTTTCGGTACCATCAACACTGAGCTGTTGCCTGAGTTACCGGGGGCTTTGTCGAACGGAAAACCAGCCTCCCCGCCACGCCTGTCGCTCGGCGAGTTGGAGGTTGCCGTAAAGACTTTCGTCACCGCAGTGTACAACGCGCGCAAGCATAGCGAAATCGATGTGCCACCTAATGAGGCTTGGCGGGGTGACGGCTGGCTACCTCGTATGCCGAACAGTCTGGAACAGCTCGATCTGCTACTGGTAATGGCCTTAAAAACCCGGCAGGTCCGCCGTGACGGCATTCGGTTTCAGGGCTTGCTCTACACCGATCCCACACTTGCAGCCTATGTCGGCAAAACGGTCAACATCCGCTATGACCCGCGCGACATTACCGAACTGCGCGTGTTCCACCGCGACCGGTTTTTGTGCCGCGCTGTCAGCGCCCATCATGCGCATCACACAATATCACTCAAGGATATCCAACAGGCCCGCACCGCCAGGCGGAAGGCTTTGCGCAACGAGATCACGGTAAAATCCAGACAGATCACCGAGTTTCTTCCCAAACCTGCGCCACCTCCAAGTCGTGAAAAGCAAAATCCCGTATCGCCTGACGCCCCGCGCCAAAAGCTGGTCCTGTATAAAACGGACAAGACGCCATGAGCCGCCAGACTCGCCGGACCGGTACTTTCCTCGTCACCCGCGAACATAAGCGGTTTGTCGAATTCGCGAACGCTGTGCGCCGCAACGCAACCATCGGCTTGTGTCATGGTCGGGCGGGCGTTGGCAAAACCTTGTCAGCCCGCCGCTATGCCAATTGGGACCTGATCGAACCGCTGATAACGACATGGGGTAGGCGTGAAGACTCGGACAAGAAAGTGTATGCAGCCTCGTCCCGCGCCCGTACCTTGTTCTATACACCGCCGGTGGGCGGCAGTATCTCGGCGCTGCGCAAGGACATTCAACCATTTATCATGCGACTATGCGTTTGCATTGACAGCTACGGGAACCCCAAGTGGGCGGAGCGACCTCTAACACCGCTTGGCCTGATAGAGTTGGTAATCATTGACGAAGCCGAACGCCTTACCATGACCGGCCTGGAGTTCCTGCGCGACCAGTTCGATCGCAGTGACGCTGGGCTGATCCTGATCGGTATGCCCGGCATTGAAAAACGGATGTCGCAATACCCGCAACTCTACAGCCGAATAGGTTTTGTGCATGAATACCCACCGCTTTCGAAGGATGAGATGCAATTCGTTTTGCAGCGGCAATGGAGGAAATGGGGCTTTGGCCAGGATGATGCAGATTTCACCGACGACCGTGTTGCTGCTGCCATCATCCGACTGACAGCTGGCAACTTCCGTCTTTTGCAACGCCTGTTCATGCAGATCGAACGCATCGCCCGCATCAACGAAATGGCCGCAATCACCGAAGATGTGGTAGAGGCCGCCGCTCAGACCCTCGTCATCGGAAACGCCAATTAACGCTCAAAAAAGACCGCCAAGTAGCGATCAAGTTCACACTTTCAGCCATCAAAATAATTCCTTATTCAGTATCTTAATCATCAATAAACAAACCATTATAAGAAAGCAAAAGATACATGGCGCATCGTACTATCCTCACCGAGCGTCAGCGCTCAGTACTTTTTGATCTTCCGACCGATGAAACGGCGATGTTGCGCCACTACACCCTTGCGGACGACGATCTGGAAATCATCCGCGCCCGTCGTCGCCCACACAATCGTTTCGGCTTTGCTCTCCAGCTTTGCGCATTGCGCTATCCCGGTCGGTTGTTGACCCCGGGCGAGTTCATTCCAATGGAGATCACGCGCTTCCTGGCTGCGCAGCTTGGGCTGAAGTCAGACGATCTGGCTGGATATGCAAGCCGCGAAGAAACGCGCCACGAACACTTGGCTGCCCTGCGGGATCTCTATAGCTACAAGATGTTCACTGGCCGAGGATCGCGCGACCTGAAGGCCTGGCTGGAGAGAACAGCCGAAACTGCCCGGTCGAACGAGGACTTGGCGCGGCGTTTCGTGGAACAATGCCGGGCGACCCAGACCATTCTACCGGGGATCACGGTTATCGAACGCCTTTGCGCGGATGCACTCGTTGCTGCAGAGTGACGGATCGACGCTCGGATTGCCGACCGGCTGGATGATGAGATGTGCAGCCGACTTGACGCCTTGCTGACGGAAATGGCGGATGGTTCTGTCACCCGCTTTGTCTGGCTGCGCCAGTTTGAGGTGGGCCAGAACTCGGCCGACATGAACCGGCTGCTCGGCCGGTTGGAATTCTTGCAGACCATGGCCGTGGACCGAACCGTCCTGTCGGGTGTGCCGCCCCACCGTATCGCGCGCCTCCGACGGCAAGGTGAACGTTACTTCGCCGGAGATCTGCGGGATATCTCCGGCGACCGCCGCCTTGCCATCCTCGTGGTCTGCGCTCTGGAATGGCGCAGTGCCATTGCCGATGCCGTGGTCGAAACCCATGATCGGATTGTGGGGAAGACGTGGCGTGAGGCGAAACGCGTATGCGATGCTCGGGCAGATGACGCCAAGGCTGCTTTGAAAGACACCTTGCAGGGCTTATCAAATTTTGGATCAGCTCTGCTGGAAGCACATGAAGATCAGGCCTCCCTGATGGAGGCCGTCCAAAACGCCGGAGGCTGGTCATCGCTGAGGGGGCTTGTTTCCACCGCCGCCGAACTGACTGACACATTGGCGGCTGATCCACTGGCACATGTTGTTCACGGGTATCATCGCTTCCGACGCTATGCGCCGCGCATGCTCCGGGCGCTCGATATTCAGGCAGCCCCGGTGGCCGAGCCGTTGCTTGCCGCCGCCGACATCGTCGCGGGTACGGAAACGACAACTACCCGGCCACTGACCTTTCTGCGCCGGGCTTCGAAATGGCATCGACACTTGAATCACGACGATGGGAACCGGCTTTGGGAGGTGGCGGTCCTGTGCCACCTACGCGATGCATTCCGTGCCGGCGACATCTGGCTCGCACATTCCCGCCGGTATGGTGATCTTAAGGAAGCGCTGGTTCCGACGGAAGTTGCCAGGGCCACGCCAAAACTGGCCATGCCGTTTGAACCGGATCTCTGGCTCGCGGATCGAAAATCTCGCCTAGCAGATGGCTTGGAACGACTGGCCCGCGCCGCCAGGGCGGGTGCCATTCCGGGAGGTTCTATCGAAGATGGCGTGCTCAAGATCGACCGTCTGACGGCCGCTGTCCCCGAAGAGGCAGATGCCATGGTGCTCGATCTCTACAACCGCCTGCCGGAGATCAGGATCACAGACCTCCTGCTCGAAGTGGATGACGAGATCGGCTTTACCGAGGCCTTCACCCATCTGCGCACCGGCGTTCCATGCAAAGACAGGGTCGGCATGTTGAACGTGCTACTGGCTGAGGGGCTGAACCTTGGTCTCAGCAAAATGGCTGGGGCCACGAACACCCATGATTATTTCCAGCTCTCGCGCTTGTCGCGCTGGCATGTGGAAAGCGACGCGATGGCACGCGCCTTGGCCATGGTGATCGAAGGTCAATCTGCCTTGCCGATGGCCCAGTTTTGGGGCGCAGGGCAGACCGCTTCGAGCGACGGGCAATTCTTCCCGACCACTCGCCATGGCGAGGCGATGAACCTGATCAACGCCAAATACGGCCATGAACCCGGTCTAAAAGCTTATACCCATGTCTCCGACCAGTACGGCCCTTTCGCCACCCAGACCATCCCGGCCACGGTGAACGAGGCTCCTTACATCCTGGACGGCCTGTTGATGACAGACGCAGGTCAGAAAATCCGCGAACAGTATGCCGACACGGGCGGCTTCACCGATCACGTCTTCGCCGTCACCGCCCTTCTGGGCTTTCAGTTCATCCCCCGCATCCGGGATCTACCTTCCAAGCGCCTTTACCTCTTCGATCCAGCATCCTGCCCAAAAGAACTGAAGGGCCTGATCGGCGGCAAGGTCAGAGAACCCGTCATCAGCTCAAACTGGCCAAATATACTGCGCAGCGCGGCCACGATGGTGGCGGGCGCAATGGCCCCAAGCCAACTATTGCGGAAATTTGCATCCTACCCCCGACAGCATGAACTTGCGGTCGCATTGCGCGAAATCGGCCGGATCGAACGGACACTGTTCATCATCGATTGGCTGCTGGATGCCGACATGCAGCGCCGTGCCCAAATCGGCCTGAATAAGGGCGAAGCGCATCATGCGCTGAAAAACGCCCTGCGCATTGGTCGCCAAGGTGAAATCCGTGATCGAACAGCCCAAGGCCAGCACTTCCGAATGGCCGGGCTGAACCTGCTCGCCGCCATCATCATCTACTGGAACACCAAGCACCTCGGTCAGGCCGTGGCCGCGCGGCAGCGGGTCGGGTTGAATTGCGCCCCCGATCTCCTCGCGCACAGCTCCCCGCTCGGATGGGCCCACATCCTTCTCACCGGCGAATACAGGTGGGCAAAAAAGTGATCAAACCGCCTTAGCGTAGGATTCTGCACTCTCCGGCATCAGACCCCACAGATGCTGCATCGAGTTCGAAAGTCCGCTAACACGACGGGGGCAAAAACCTTCAACAACTTATAGGGTTTGAACAGGTTTTGTGGCAATTTGAAACGAGGGCTTTTGCCAGCGCTCCAAAAAAGTGGCCGTTTTTGGTAATAGCTCCATTCTTGCTTGGGGAAATATTCTACGAAAAACACCGCAGTGCTAGAACAGTTTCTGACATGTTAAATTTCAGATACTCCTGCTTTATGGATATAGTTCTGATCACGGCGGTTATCGCATCGCTTTTTCTTGTCATCGGTGCGGCGGAGCCGCTTGCGGCCCGTCTGAGGCTTCCCTACAGCGCCATTCTGGCAGGCCTAGGAATCATTATCGCGTAAGGCGCGATCTTCTTTTTGCGCACGGATTTGACCGATGCGCTCAATCCTGTGGCCGAGGCCATCCTTGGCCTGCCGATCAGATCCAACGTCTTTCTTTATGTCTTTCTACCGACGCTTCTATTTCAGGCGACATTGGGCATGAACTTGCGCCGGATGCTTGATGACTGGGTTCCAATCATGGTGTTGGCGGTTGTCGCAGTGGTCGTTGCCACACTCAGCGTCGGTTATGCGTTGTCGTGGGCCACTACCCTACCTTTGGCCGCATGCCTTTTGATAGGTGCCATTGTATCAACGACCGACCCGTCTGCTGTTGTCTCGATCTTCCGCTCAATTTCGGCACCCCGCAGGCTTGCGCGGATCATTGAAGGCGAAAGCCTTTTGAACGATGCTGCCGCTATCGCACTTTTTGGGCTGTTCATGGGGTTTGTTATGCTGGGTGTACCCAACCCGGAATTGAGCGATGCTCTGGCCCGCTTTCCGGTTTTGATCGCCGGAGGCGCACTCACTGGCTGGCTGGCCGCGCGCGTTGCGATCTGGATAATGGCGTCTTTTCACGCGCATGAACTTGCACTTATTTTGGTATCGGTCGCTCTCCCGTATCTCGCCTATATTGGCGCGGAACAAAGTATCGGCGCGTCTGGCGTGATTGCTGTTGTCGCTGCAGGGTTGACCTTGAACTTGAGTGGTCCCGGACGTCTTCCACCCCAAGCCTGGGCCAACCTGCGCGAAGTCTGGGATCTGCTGGCCCACTGGGCTGGTGCATTGATCTTCATTCTTGCCGCGCTCCTTATTCCGCGACTACTGGAAGATGTCAGAGTAAGCGATTTCATTCTAATCGGTGTGGTTATTGTTGCCGCGATTGCGGCACGGGCCGTAATTTTGTTCGGACTTCTGCCGTTACTGGCGATCTTGCGACTCTCACCGCCAGTTGAACGTCCCTACCGTGTGGCAATTCTTTGGGGCGGGCTGCGTGGCGCGGTCACACTTGCGCTTGCGCTGGCCGTCACGGAAAGTTTCCGTGTTCCTGTCGAGGTCAAACGCCTCGTCGGTATCCTTGCAACTGGTTTTACGCTTTTCACGCTGATCGTGCAGGGCACCACGCTGCGGTCCGTTATTGGCTGGATGGGTCTGGACCGCCTGTCACCTATCGACGAGGCGATGTCGCGGCAGGTGGTTGCGGTAGCCCTCCAAACCGTGCGCGAAGATATTGCACGCACCACCGAGGATTACGCACTCACGCATGATATCGTGCGCGCCGAAGCAAAGGTTTTCGGCGAAAGACTGGAAGCGGCGGTCAGAACAGCCGAAGACAGCGATGAAATCCTTGATCGCGACCGGATCACTTTGGGGCTTATCGCCCTTGCAGGGTTCGAGCGTGACACAATCCTCGCGCGGGTCAGGGAACGGACAATTTCGGCGCGAATGGCTGAACAGATCCTGTCCGACGCTGATCGGCTTATCGAGGCTGCACGGGCAGGCGGGCGCAGCGGATATCAGCAGGCCGCCCGCCGGTCGGTTGCCTATGGTCGCGCGTTCAGGACGGTTGTGGCGTTGCACAACAGATTGGGCCTTTCTGCGCCTTTGGTACGCATGACGTCTGATCGCTTCGAGCTGTTGCTGTCGCAAAGGCTGATCATGCGCGATCTGGATGCATTCATCGACGGACGCATTCGTCGCATTCACGGCAGACGTGTGGCAGACCTCCTTCACGAACTCCTCGCGCGGCGGATCGAAACAGTTGAAACAGCGCTGGAGGGCCTGAGATTGCAGTATCCGGGCTATGCCGAGGAACTGGAACGGCGTTTCATCCGGCGCACGTCGCTTCGACTGGAAGAGCGGGAATATGCAGCCATGCGAGAAGACGGCCTAATCGGAGCTGAGGTTTATGCAACCTTGATGCAAGGCCTCGCGGTACGGCGAACAGCCGCAGAGGGGCGGCCGACACTTGATATCGCGTTGAAGCGGAAAGAGCTCATCAAGCTGTTTCCCCTGTTTGCTGACCTCGATGAAGCCGCCCTCAGAAAACTGGGTCGGGCATTGCGTACCCAATACGTCAACGCAGGCAATGTCATTGTTCATAAGAATAACGAGGTGAAGAACGTCTACTTCATCGCCTCGGGCGCTGTTGAGCTTGAAAGTTTGGGGCAATCGTGGCGTTTGGGCAGGGGAGATATGTTTGGACAAGTCGCCGCTTTGACAAGAAATGCCCGTCGTGCAGAAGTCCGGGCCATCGCGCCCTCCACGCTGCTAGTGTTGGATGTTGCCCGCTTTCGGCAAATGCTGGCGCAAAGCGCCGTTTTGCAGAACGCGGTGCGCGCAAGCGCCGAACAACGCGGAATTGACCCGTTCCTTCTACTCGGGGAAGTGCTGGAAGAAAAATAGGCCATCGTACGCCTGAAGTTCACGCTCAGTGTTTGCTGGAAAACGAAATGGTTTCAAGTTGAGCTGAAGACGTATTCCAATTCTGTACTGAGACGGCAAGAAAGCGCCTGATACAAAAAATCTGTGGAGATCAGGCTATCGGTATACTTGCAATCATATGAGCGTGACACATCTTAAATGACAGAGTTAACAGCGCTCTATATTAGATAAAAAGGAGATGGTGTGTCACCATCATGATCACATCATCGCCGACTGAGGCCGCACCCAGAACACCTGAGACGCTCGACTTACCAGATTACATCCAGACACTCCGGCACGCCGTTGACCCTTTCGTGGCTGAGCATTTCAGCTGGAGGGGAACTCTACGCCTTCATCGCAATGCACTGGGCTGGGATATTTTTCGGGCTCCAGTGAATATTATTTTGTCGCCGGTTTTCGTGCTGACCCGCATCGTCGCTTATCTCTGCAATCGCCTCGGGTTGCGTCGTGGGGGGGCTTGGCTGGCCCGTCGTCGTATTTTATTACGCACGTCAGTCGCGAGAAGGGTCGAAACCTGCATCATCGCCGACCTGCTTGGTCTGCCGGTCACTGCTGGTAAAACCGCTTTCGATCAAACGACACTGGAACATGCTGTCCTTGCTGCACCTCAATTCCGCGAAACACTTCGTCGGTGCGAAAATGCAGATGATGCACGAGCCCTGAGCCATCGCGTGCTGGGCGCGGTGTCAGAATATGCAGGGACGCGATCTGCTGTGTCCGAGATTACAACCGTACTGTTTACGCTCCTGACAGGGGCCGTCGTCTTTCAGGCATTGACACCAGGGATGATATCGATGGCACCGGGTGTTGCAGAAGCGATGGCACATACCACAGCAATTGCCAATTTTCCGCTTGGGCAAACAATCGGCGGTGCTTGGTATGGTGTCTTTGCAACCGATACGTCGCCCTGGCTGGTGGTAGCCACGCTTGCGGTGCTTGTTATGCTTGGATCGATCTTTGCGGCGTTTGTGGGCATTCTTGCAGACCCTGTTCAAAGCCGTCTGGGCATACACCGTCGCCGTCTTTTGCGCCTGATTGACACCATCGAAGTGGAACTTGACGGCGCTGGCGAGAAGCCTTTCGTGGCGCGCGAACACTACTACGCCAGGGCTTTTGATCTTTGGGACGCCGGTGCGAGCCTTCTGCGGGTTTTTCGTAACTGATCCTGTTTTATTTAGCGGACGGCGTAATTACACCCTCCTCCCTGCCAAACCACACATCAAATAATCAGCCGCAGCACCGGCAAAAGTTGGAAAAAATGTATTTCGAAATCACTATCGTCGTTCTGTTGACGCTGATTAACGGTCTTCTTGCAATGTCCGAACTGGCCATCGTCTCGGCCCGGCCTGCACGGCTGAAATTACTGGCGGACAAAGGCAGCAAAGGTGCAGCAACGGCGATCAGGCTTGCAGCAGATCCCGGCAAGTTTCTGTCAAGCGTTCAGATCGGTATTACTCTGGTGGGCGTTTTGGCCGGTGCCTTTTCGGGTGCCACGCTGGGCGCACGTCTGTCAGCAACACTGGCAGAGGTGGGCATGCCTACCGCTTGGGCGCAACCAATAGGGGTCGGGACCGTGGTCATAGCGATCACTTACCTTTCTTTGATCGTCGGTGAACTCGTCCCCAAGCAGATTGCACTGCGCGCGCCGGAGCAGGTCGCGGCACGTATGGCCCCCATGATGCATGCTGTCGCACGGGTGGCAGCCCCGTTGATCTGGTTGCTTGACCGATCTGGCAAGGTCATCCTGACCCTTCTGGGCCAATCGGGCAAGCAATCCGCAACAGTCAGCGATGACGAAGTCCGCCTTATCATCGCAGAGGCCGAAAGCGCAGGCGTGATGAACCCCGCCGAAAGTCAGATGATTGCGGGTGTTATGCGCATCGCGGACCGGACCGCGCGTGGCCTGATGACACCCCGGCTGGAAGTGGAAACCTTGGAAATTTGTGACTCAAAGTCACAAATTCTGCAGGACTTGAAAGATGTTAGCCGTTCCCGATTGCCGGTCTGGGAGGGGGATATCGACAATATCATCGGGGTATTGACGACGCGTGATCTTCTTGGTCCCGTTTTGAATGATGGCCCCTTGAGTCTGCGTGCCTTATTGCGCGGGGCACCAATTGTTCAGGAAGGGCAAAGCGCGTTGCTCGTCATTGACCGCCTGCGCAACGCACCGGCCCATATGGTGCTAGTCTACGATGAATTCGGACATTTCGTCGGGATCGTCACTCCGATGAACATTCTCGAAGCCATTGCAGGAGAATTTCCCGATGAAGGCGAGGACGAGCCCAAGATGGTCAAGCGGGCGGATGGGTCGTACCTTGTCGCGGGCTGGATGCCTGTGGACGAGTTTGCGGAGCACTTCTCGATAGAAATTGATCCCGACCGCGACTTTGAAACTGTCGCTGGCCTTGTTCTGGAACAGACAGGCCATCTGCCTGCACTGGGCGAACAGGTCGCGTTCGAAAGTATGACCATCGAGGTTGTTGATCTGGATGGAAGACGGATCGACAAATTACTGGTCAGCCGTAGAGGATAAGACAATGTGATAAGGCAACTGAAGTCGCCTATTGGCGCTTTAGCGCTTGAGGTAGCTCTCCCTCATAATCTGCCAACAGGACCGCTATTGTAAACGACTTGCCGCTGCTTACATGCCTGAAATTAGATGTCTTTTATGAAAGCGCCCAAATAATGCAGCATTCAGTCGACTGTAAAATATCAGCACTATCGGGATACGCTGGAACGCGAAGAAAATGATTATCCAACAGGAAGCTACACTTCGGCTAATTGTCTACATCAGAAACACGGGTTCAACTGGGGCGCTTATCGCAAGCTCGAGGGCACTCCAAAAAGGACCACTTCATTGGACCGGCATACGACACCCTCCGCAGGCTTAGGCTTCCTTGTTGGCCTCGGGCTACTGCTTTCAAGTGCGGCAATAGCACAAGACGTCGCCGAACCCGAGCAGTTGCGCATGCTTGGACGGTGTAGTGGCTGCGTCGTCGAGGGGCTGGACCTGTCAGGTCGCCGGTTGACCGGTGTCGACCTTTCGGAATCCACAATTCGCGACGTCGATTTCTCGGGGGCAAACCTCAACATCGCACTCTTTGATGACGCAACACTTGAAAATGTCTCTTTCGCATCGGCCAATTTGACAGGGGCGAGCTTCGTCGGCGCGCGGCTTATCAATGTGTCGTTCGAGAATACCATCCTTAAAGCGGCTGTTTTCGACGCGGCCATTCTGGAAGACACTGACATTGGACGCGGGATTTCGTGCAATACGCAGCTTCCAGATGACACAACCGATAGCACTGAATGTAATTGATCATAATCTGCCCATCCGCGTGGCGGGCCTATCGGCCTCTGCACTAACTCCGGCTGATAAAACCACCAGCCACGTCTGCACCTCACATTATCGCCAATCCTTTGGCACTCAATCTGGAATAAAAAATGGGATACGATCTTCTTCTTGTCGCGGTGGGCCTTGTTCTTTTGTTTGTGGGGGGTGAGGGACTTGTGCGTGGTGCCGTAGCCATCGCCGAGCGTTTTGGCATATCTAAACTTCTGATCGGACTGGTGATCGTCGGCTTTGGAACCTCGACGCCCGAGCTTCTGGTTTCGGTCAATGCCGCATTGGATGGCGCTCCGGAAATTGCCCTTGGCAATGTGGTTGGATCGAACATCGCGAACATACTGCTCATTATTGGTATAGCTGCTGCAATCACGCCGGTCACGGGTTGGGATCGTGGCGCGTTGCGTGAAGCGTTTGTTGCCACGCTTGTGGCTTTGGCCACTCTAGGGCTTGTTCAGGCAGACGTGATCAGCCGCTTGCACGGGACCGTAATGCTCGCGGTTCTCGCGGCCTATCTGGTCTCGACGTACTGGCTGGAACGGCGAAACCGGCAATCCCAAACCTTCGCGCATGAGGCCGAAGCATTCGAAGATATCCCGATAACCCGCCCTTGGCAGGCTCCGCTTTTCGTGGTCGCTGGTATCGCGGCCCTTGTGTTCGGGGCTGACTTGTTGGTTCAGGGCTCGGTTTCGATTGCACGCGCCTACGGCGTCTCGGATGCTGTGATCGGATTGTCGCTGGTTGCAATCGGGACATCTCTGCCAGAGCTTGCCACAGCTGTCGTGGCTGCGATCAAACGGCAGTCCGACGTCGTTCTGGGTAACGTGATCGGGTCCAACATATTCAATATCCTCGCCATCCTTGGCATCACGGTTGTGATCCAGCCGATGGATGTGGCCGCACGGTTCCGCGAGATTGATACCCCCATCATGGTCGCGGCAAGTCTGCTTTTGCTGGGGCTTTTGTTCGCAACCCGCTCGATCGGGCGGACGTGGGGTGTGCTCATGTTGACAGCCTATGCCGCCTATATGGTCTTCCTTTTCTCGACCGGAGCGACCTCATAGCCAGTGCATGCTCATAATCACCTACCGATGTGCCGATCAGAATGTCGTGCAGAGTGAAAACCCGCACGAACAGATTTGTCGATTGCACATTGGAAACTCTCTACAAGGAAAAATCGTGTCAGAACAAACGGCAGTCTTGGTCGGGATCGTGGACCGCATCGTTGCGGCGACGGATCGCGAACAAGTCGGTGTTGATGATTTGGTGCAGGCAGTCGGCCATGCCAGCTTTACACCCGTTTTGCTGATCCCGGCGATTGCCGTCGCCACGCCGCTCAGCGGCATCCCTCTGTTTTCAGCTATGATGGGAATGCTCATCTTTCTGGTGTCTGTGCAGATGCTGTTGCGCCGTGACCGGCTCTGGCTGCCAAGGTGGCTTTTAAGGCGCAAAACAAATGGTGCCCGCGTACGGTCTGTGTTCATACGGCTTCGCCCTGCGATGGCGTGGCTGGATGCGCATACATACGCCAGACTGACGGCCTTTGTGCATCGTCCGCTGATCTTCATCCCCCAAACTCTGTGTGTTTTGTCCGGCCTCATCATGCCATTTCTGGAATTCGTCCCGTTTTCATCCTCGTTGGTCGGGGGTGCCGTTGCTCTTCTCGCGTTTGGTATGTTGGCCCGCGACGGGCTGTTTATCTTGCTCGGGCTTGCTCTTTATCTGGGGCCTCTTTGGTTGGTAACCCACGTCATATGACAGCGCAGTGTCATCCTAGGGAAAGTGCGCAAATATCTGCCGAACGAGGCGCAAGAGCTATTGAAAATGATCTGGGCTACAACCACTTCAAGTGTGCGAGCCGGGCCCCTCTGACGGATGATGTATCAGATACATCTGCCGTGATGTCGGATCGCTCCCCCGAAGGGGAGTGGACCCACCGATGCTTGTCATCCAAGCATCAGAAAGCCGCTATCCTTTGGGATCACACCGAAGGAGTTATTGATGGAAAAAACTGTTCAACCACGCGACTATGTATCTCCCGAAGGGCTTCAGTACGATGTCGGATTGCGCAAGTACCTGACAGGCGTATTTGCCTATATGGGCGGCGGGCTGGTGCTATCGGCACTGGTGGCCTTTGCTGTGGCAAATGTTGCGCCTGTCACGGCGCTCATCTTTGGAACACCTCTCAAGTGGGTCGCAATCTTCGCGCCACTGGCGTTGGTGATGTTCGCGTCTTTCCGTTTTGAGCGACTTTCCGTAGGTGCTCTGCAAGGTCTCTTCTGGGGATTCGCGGCCCTCATGGGCGTGTCGCTCGCCAGCGCGCTGCTGGTTTTCACAGGCACAAGCATCGTTCAGGCATTCCTGAGCGCGTCCATCATTTTTCTGACAATGGCGCTGTGGGGCTACACGACGAAACGCGATCTGTCCGGGTGGGGCAGTTTCCTGATGATCGGCCTGATCGGCGTCATCGGTGCCTCTATCGTCAACCTGTTCCTAGCATCGGGTGCACTGGCAATGGCCGTCTCTGTGATCGGGGTGATTGTCTTTACCGGCCTCACAGCATCGGACATGCAACGCCTGCGGAACGAGTACCTGGCACATTGTGAGCAAGGTGGCGTCGCTACCCAAGCAAACCTCGGCAAACTTCAGATAATGGGGGCGCTCTCCCTTTATCTCAATCTCATCAACCTGTTTCAAATGCTGCTGAGCTTGTTCGGCCAGCGGCAGGAAGGATAAACCATCATGCGAACTCAAGAAACTGTCTCGGCCATGTTGTGCCCCGTCTGCCATACCGGCCTGTCGATGTCGGACCGAAGCGGCGTAGAAATCGACTACTGCCAGTCATGTCGGGGCGTCTGGCTTGATCGGGGCGAACTCGACAAGATCATCGAGCGCTCCACCGCACCAGTACCGCCACCGCGGGATATGGATACCCGAAACAGCCCTGACCGGCGTGGAGACGGCGGCGGTCTCATGGGAATGGCATCAGCCTTGTTGAAAGGTGATGATGACCATCGCCGTGGTCGGGATGACGATGATCGCTACGACGAGAGGTACGACAAGCGGAGAAGGAAAAAATCGATCTTCTCGGAGTTTTTCGACTAACCGCATACGTAAACTGCTTCCAAAAAGAGGCGGCGTAGTGCGCTATTTTTTACACTTGATGGGTTTAGCTACGAGGAGTGTGGCAATTGGGAAATAACAAAATCTGGATCATCGTCGGAGCCGTGGCCATCATCGTGCTCGGCGGATGGTTTTTCCTTACAGGCGATGACAACGCAGATGGTTCCATTAGTGAGCCTGCTGCAATCGAAGGGTCGGATACCGACGAGGATCAGGAAACTGACGACGAGGAAGACGATGCAACCGAAGAGGAAAGTGAAGACAACTGATGCGCGTCGTTTCACAATAGAGGCGTCTTCTCAGCTACTCACCGGAAACGGGACGCTGACGTAAGCTGCGATTTGTGGTCTACCAATCTTCAACGCGAAAGAAATTGAAGAGGTCGAAACGGAAGCAACATCATCCGGCGCTCAAGGCCAAGATTGCGTTGGAAGCACTGAAGGGCGCGGAGACGATCGGCGAACTGGCCAATCGGTTCGGCGGGCATCTGACGATGATCCATCAATGAAAACGGGCTTTGCTCGAAGGCGCATTGGGCCTTCGAGCGGGGCAGCCGGAAAGCGCAGGAGGTCGATGAAACACTACTATGCGGACGTCAAAGGTTTGGGCAATGTTGCCGTTAGCCGCCATGCTCAGGCACGTATGGCTGACGACGGTATAACTCAGGAGAATTTTGAAAGAGTACTTCTCAATCCAGTCCGGCCAGATGGTCAGGACGGGATAGGTGTCGTATGGAGAGAACGCGACGGCCTGAGGATTGTCATTCTCACTGATCCCACTCCGAATATGGGTGCTGTGCTCGTCAAGACCGTCTATCGTGTAAAACCCCAAGCAAATGCTCTCAGGTCAACTCGATGAGACGGGATTTCTCATTCCCCTGACCTCAGGAATGGCTTCGTTGCCTCTATTGCTGCATCGCTACTCGGTCCCATTTCGACGATAAGCACCATCGGTGTCCATCTTGGTCGTCTCCGTTGCCCGCGCCTTTCCCGCAATATAGGGGCGGTCGGGCGCTATCTCTCCCATTACCCCGTCACACCCAGAAACAGCGCCAGCGCCCGATTTACTTCGAGCATAACGGTATCATCGAGCTGGCCGAAAGCCCCCCGAAGTTTGTCCGTTCGGACAGTCATGGCTTTGTCGATCATGATTTGCGACGTGGCGCGCAATCCATTTTCCGACGCGGGCTCAACCGTCAGCCGGATCAGCGGCGCATTGACGAGCGTGGACGTCACCATAAGGATGGTCGTGGTGGCCGTGTCCGGAAACCGGTCGGACTGAATCACAAGCGCGGGATGCGGCTTTCCGTGGTCGCCTTGAAGGGCGACCGTCACCAATTCACCGCGTCTCAATCCCATCCGTCCATATCAATCAAGGCGGCATCTATGAAGCCGTTCAAGCCGACGTCGGCGCGATCTGCTTGGGCTACAAGCGCCGCCTGACGGCGACACTCGGTTTCGAAACCGGGGCGGCGGGTATCTGGCACCCAGATTTGAACAGGACGCAGACCGGCGGCTCGCAAGACATCGCGGCGCTTCTTGACACGTTGAGAAACAGGGGTTGGCATAGCAGTTCCTTTCTTGTTACATGTAACAAAATAGATCGTTCAGTTCAAGCCTGTTGGTTCGTGCTGCGACGCAGGAAACCGACAGTCAGGGTTCTTTGATGGAAACAGATCCGGAGGCATTCTATGTATTGATCGAAGCCCTCGGAATTGGGCTCCTGATCGGCATTGAACGTGAACGCAGCACTCACAAACCAAGCGAGGGTGCATCGACAGGTGTTCGGACTTTCGCTTTGGCATCACTTATTGGCGCAATCAGTATGATGACGGGTGGTGTTCCCCTGCTGATGGTCGCTGTAGCTACTGTTGCGATCATTCGGATCGTATCGGTTGCCCAACAATCTGACCCGAATATTGGCCTTACGACCAGTCTGGCGCTCGTTTCTGTCGTACTTCTCGGGGGCTTCGCAACGGAAAAGACAATGCTTGCGGCAGGTGCTGCTGTGGTCATCGCGTCATTGCTTGCAGCGCGTGAGATGTTGCAGGGATTCAGCCGCTCGATTCTGACGGCCGCTGAGCTGCGGGACGGTCTCATCCTTGGTGTGTCGATCCTAGTGATCCTCCCAATCCTGCCCAGCCTAGAGATCGGTCCCGGCGGTGCACTCAATCCACGCAACCTTTTCATCATCGTTGTCGTCATTATGCTGATTGGCGCAGCGGGTCACATTGCAACACGCGTCATCGGGGCGCGCCTCGGCTTGCCGATCAGCGGGTTCCTGTCCGGCTTCGTGTCAAGCACATCGACAATTGTAGCACTTGGTCAACGCGCCACCGAAAAGCCGGAGGACGCCCGAAGCGCCGCTGCGGGGGCGACGCTTTCATCGGTATCGTCACTTATCCAGATCGGAATTATCTTGCTGGCACTGAGCCCTGCCATGTTTACAATGGGTCTTCCTTTGTTGTTTGGTGCGGCTGGCGCAGCCGCACTTCACGGTGCTGCGATTTTCTTTCTAGCCTTGCGCCGAAAAGTAGAGCCAGCAGTGCTGGAACTGCCCTCGCAGGTCTTCTCGATCAAAGCAGCAGCCGGTTTCGCGCTCATCGTTGCGGTTGTCATGCTAACCTCTGCGACGCTCAATGATGTGTTCGGGAATACAGCAGTGCTCGCGACTGTCGCACTTGCCGGACTGGTTAGCACAAATTCCGCAACTGTCGCTCTTGCTTCGCTTGTAGCCGCAGGGCAAATCTCGGCCGTTGATGGAGCGCTGCCGCTGGCTGCTGCGCTGAGCGCAAATACCATTGCTCGCCTCTTGATTGCATGGCGCGGGAAGAACGTCACTTTCCGAAGAATCGTTGCATTCGGTCTTGTGCTCCAGCTCGCAGCACTCTGGTTATCTTGGTGGCTTGCTGCGCTTCTTCGGTCGTGGTTTGCCGATTGGTCCGCGATCATTTCTCAATAGATCTAATAACGACTGTTTTGGCATTCGCGGAAAGCAGTCCTTCGGGCAGCCGCAGCGAATGCACCCTTTGTCTAAGGTTTGTGGCTGCTGTCAGCGTGAGCTGCAGCGGCGACAAATCTGACAAGGAGGAAAGCGCGGGCGGATCTCGGAGCTATGGGGATTGAGCGTTACGGCTGCATCGCCTGAGGAGCAGAGCGAACCACATTGTGATGACAGGCCGCGCAGATAAGTCGGTTTTCCCAACAGGACACGGCCGACCAGTGCTCCGTCCTGCCGCTACTGGCCTGGTGCAACGCGGGGTCTGGTGAGGTGGCCGCACTGACTGGTCCGGTGTTTGCACAGGAAAGCGCCGGGTTTTTGCGTCGTATCATGCGGCGTTCTCCCGTGGCGGTGCGCGGGATCTGGGTGTTTGGCCCCGTGTGAAGGTCTCGATGACGATCATGGCGCCGTCGCACTTTGGGCAAGGCTGATGGGCATCAAGACCTGCGGGGTTGTCACTTTCCCCCTCGACTGGCGTTTGGCCGGGTTTTGGTTCTGTATTGAGCAAACGCCTGATCTCCGCGATCCGGTCACGACGGATTCCATTGGCCAGGAACCCTGTGTGGCGGATGCGATGGAAGCCAGATGGCAGGACATGGATCAGGAACCGCCGGATGAACTCGCCCGTGGGCAGGCGCATGACCTTCATCCGGTCGCCGCGCTTGATGCGGTAGTCTTTCCATCGGAACGCGACGGTCTCGGCATCCGCGCTGACGAGGCGGTGGTTCGAGATCGCGACCCGGTGGGTGTATCGGCTCAGATAGGCCAGCACCGCCTCTGGCCCGCCGAAGGGTGGCTTGGCATAAACAACCCAGCTGGCTTTGCGCAGCGGCGCGAGATGGGAGGCGAAGGCATCGGGATCGGCCAGTCCGGCCAGTTCCCCGAAGAAGGCCAGCTTGCCCGTTTGGTGCAGTCTGATCAGCCCTTCGAGGAACAAACGCCGGAACAGCTGCGACAGGACCTTCACCGGCAGGAAGAACCCCGGGCGACAGGCGACCCAGCGGGACCCGTCCGGCGACAGCCCGCCACCCGGCACAATGACATGCACATGCGGGTGGTGCGTCATCGCCGAGCCCCAGGTATGCAAGACCGAGGTCATACCGATCCGCGCACCAAGGTGTTTTGGATCGGCCGCAATGGTCAGCAGAGTCTGCGCGGATGCCTTGAACAACAGACCATAGACCTCCGCCTTGTTCTGGAAGGCAATGTCCGCAATCTGGGCCGGCAGCGTGAACACCACATGGAAGTATTCAACCGGCAGAAGGTCTTCGATGCGCGCCTGCATCCAGTCTTTTGCGGTTGCTCCCTGACACTTCGGGCAGTGCCGATTGCGGCAGGAGTTGTATGCAATGTGCTGGTGATCGCACTCTGTGCAGGCAGCGACATGCCCGCCGAGAGCGGCGGTGCGGCAGTTCTCAATCGCGGACATGACCTTCAACTGTGGAAGGTTCAGGTGTCCGGCATGTTCGCGGCGATAGGCCGGCCCATGATCGCGGAAGATATCCGCGACCTCCAGTCTGGGACGAGGCATCGGATCCGGGGTCTATCCGGCACCGGCCTCCCGTCGCACCAGCAGGTCGAGCGGGCTGGTCACATCCCGGATCGTCTTGATCGCCACCTTGGTATAAATCGTTGTGGTCTCCAGCTTGGCATGGCCCAGCAGCACCTGGATCACCCTGATATCCGTCCCTCCCTCCAGCAGATGCGTGGCAAAGCTGTGTCGCAGCGTATGGGGCGAGACCCGCTTCTTGATCTCTGCAAAATCACAGGCCACTCCGAAGGCCCGGTTGAACTGCCGCGTCGAGATCGGGTCGACCCGGTTGCGGCCCGGGAACAACCAGCCCGCTGGCCGTGCTTCGCGGTAATAATCGCGCAGCAGCACAAGCAGGCTCGGCGACAGCATCACGTGGCGATCCTTGCGGCCCTTGCCTTGGTCGATGCGGATCAGCATCCGGTCGCTGTCGATGTCGCCGATCTTGAGATGTGTGACCTCGCTCGCTCGGAGCCCGCCACCGTAGGCCACGCTGAAGGCAGCCCGGTATCTCAGCCCCGGTCCAGGTGCCGCTTCGAGAATGCGGGTGACCTCCTCGGCGCTGAGCACAACCGGGATCTTCTTCGCCGCCCTCTGATACCGCATGTGCCGCTTCATCTCCGGACGCGGGCAGGTGGTCGCGTAGAAGAAACTCAGAACCGTCAGCCGGTTGTTGAAGGTCGGTGCGCCGACGCCCTTCTCCTTCATGTCCAGCTGGAACGCGCGCAATTCCTCGGGTGTCGCGCTATCCGGCGAATGCCCCAGAAACCCTGTAAAATCGCGCATCGCCCGCAAATACATCGTCTGGGTTTTTGGCTGCAGCCCCTTGATCCGCATATCTTCAATAAAACGGCGGCGCAGCGGTGGGATATGTTGCTCTGACATTGAAACCTCCTGTCGTCAGATTGAGAAGGCCTCAATCGTCCGACAGGTTGGTCAGTTCGCAAAATCCATGCAGTTCACATCAGCACGCAACACCCACCACAAGCACCAATACCGCGAGAGCGGTTTCGTCCTTGTCCGCATCTTACCAGTTCGTTCGTCCCGCAGCGAAGTTCCGCTTTTGACCTCTACAACTGAAACTCAGAATTCCCCCAGTCTTCTTGAGGAAAGCAGTGCTAACTTGCCTTCCGGCCTCCCCAGCTCGGCTTCGCGTGTCGCAGGGGAGAGAACGGCCCTTCGGTCCGTCGCGCATTCGGCCATGCGGCCTCACCGCGGCGTCGCACCCAGGCCCCCGGTTTGCCCGCCTCGCGAGCACGTCCCTCCCCGGCCGCTCCGCCGGATTGCGCTCTGGTCTGTTTTGGCCTGAGGCCAAAACGATCCCGCCGCTTCATCCGTCTCCCGCGTCCGGTCGGGCCGTTTGCCTGCTCAGGTCGGGCAAACCTACCGTCAAAACACACACACATGAGCGCGGAAGCATATCCTCCGGATGGCCCCCAAATCAGCCCGCGTCAAGGATCGCAAAACTTTTCGGCGAGGACGGGGCCTTTGGCGCGGGGCGGTCCCGTGCGTGAGGGTGCGCGTGTGTCGGGTGTTGCGCAGGGAAAACTTTTGCGCCCGGCAAGCCGGCGGCTGCGCCGTCCCTGACCCGGGCAGATTCGGAAACCAGGCATTCGGCCATGCCCCCACACTCACGTGGTGGCCTTGCAACCGAACACTGGAGACCAGACATGGCTTACGACACTGCAAACACCTACGAGACCATCGAGCTTTTCGGGCTGAGCGAGAAGGACGCACAGCTGCCGATCCCGGAAGATCACATCCTGACCGACCACATCATTCGCGAAAGCTTCGAGGCTTTGCTCGGGCAGTTGCGCGGGACCGGGCTTGAAGCCGAAATCGAACCGCTGGCCCATGGGCTCGCGACGATCCTGCAGCGCCGCAAGGTGGCGCTTGGCAAGGAGGTCGACCGCACCGCCGACAAGATCGGCGCGCTGGCAAAATCCCACGACGGATCGGAGATCGCCGAGACCGCGCTCGAAGAGGCGCAAGCGCGCTTTGTGCAACTGCGCGAGATTGTCGGCGCCATCGAGGTGATGAGCGAGGCGGCGGCGGAATGTTACGAGATCGAAACGGGCCACGCCTTCATCCCGGCAGCCGGGTCGCGCGCAAGCGTCCGGGCGCAGGAGACCGGGGCGGTCTTCGAGGCGCGGCAGCTCCTCGAGCAGCACGACCGCGAGACCGCCGAGAAGTCGAAAGTCGAGGGGGTTCCCCTGATCGTCTCAGGCGCCACCGACTGGACCGATGTTGATGTGATCTTCAACACGCTCGACAAGGTTCGCGAACGGATCAAGCAGAACCGCAACCAGGAGATCTTCCTCTGCCACAAGGGTGGCAAGCACGGGGCGGAGATGATTGCGGCTCGGTGGGCTCGGGCACGCGGGGTCGCACAAGCGCGCTTCGATCCGCGCTGGTCCGCGCACGGGCGGGCGGCACCGTTCAAGTGCAACGACGAAATGCTGGACGACAAGTTCGCGGCGACGGGGGTTGTTCTCTTCGGCGGCAACGGGGTCGCGCTGAACCTCGGGCAGAAGGCGGAAGCGAAAGGCCTGACGGTCATGCGGGTTGCGGACCCGGCGAAGAAGACTGCGCAGGATTGAAGAGAGGGGGTCGCGCTTGGCGCGGCCCTTTCGTCATGTCTCATGGCGAGTGCGATTGGTCGTGCGTGATCGGCAGTCTGCGGCGGCCAGCACCGTTATCCCTCTACCCGGTCCGTCAGCGTGCGGCCCATCCGCATCGGTACGGGCTGGGGATGGTGCGCACCTCACGCACATCGTCAGCGGGGCAAGACGCGAGGGGTCGAGACTTCGCATTTGAGGCTGAAGACCAGCACGACCCTCGGAGGGTGTTTCGGAACATCGCATCCACGCGGGCGGGCTCCGTCAGTACCCCGGCCAGGATCGGCGGGACGAGGACGCGGATGCTGGCTGCGGCGTGATGGCAAGGGTCATCCGGGTCTCTCCTTTTTGCTCATAGATGTGGATCGCACGGGGTCGGCCCGTCCGTGCCCTCAGCTCACGCTTCGGCAAGCACAAATACGGCTTCCACGGCTGGCCGCGGACCCTCCGCATTTGCGCTTGCGACCGAGCCTCTTGCCCCCGTGCCGGGTGATCCCCATCGCAACAAGGAGTAACCCAAATGACCAACCACTACGTCGCCACCGTCGCCGTCAAGTTCACCGATACCGATGGCCAGGAGCGCACCCGTTTTCAGCGAGTGGGTGCGATGTTCCGCAACACCCGCAACGGGGACGGCTCGGAGTTCTTCAGCCTCAAGCTCGACTTCCCGGTCGCGGTCTCGGAGCTGGTGATGTTCCCGCCGAGCGCGAAAGATCCCCAGGACTAAATCCTCTGACGAGGATGGGCCGCCCCAGGACGATCTTGGGGCGGCCCGATCCCTGTTCCAGGGATGCCGGTTCCGGCGCGCGTGATCGCCGGCAGCGACCCCTCCTTGGTGCCGGCCGCTGCGCGTTCAATGGACGCACTCCCCCCGGAACGATCAGGCCGCGACAGACCGGCCAGTCAGCCTCAAGGGGGCCATCCACAAAAACCTATCGGCCAGGGCCTCCCGGTTTTTGCGGCAGAGATTTGGCAAGGCAAATCTGGCCCTCCTTGACCCTGCCTGTCCGCCATGTCGCTGGGGTTTGCGCCCGCCCGCGGTTCCGTCCGAACACATGCGTGTTCGGCCAGACCTTCGGGCGGGGCTGGTGGATGGGACCCCTAGGACAGGTGGGTCGCCCGGTGGTGAGGGCGGCAGAGCCGCGCCCCTGCGGGCCGCGGCGTGAAGCGGACACCAAGGCTGCCTGAGACTGAATGCAACGTAAGTATATAATTGACAGCTAGGTATATTATCGTAAGGTGGGGGCAGCCTTGGTGGAAGGTGGCAGGAAATAGGGGGGCTTTCTTCGCATGTCGCGCTCAAAACGTCTCACAGATGCGGACCGCATGGAGATCGTTCGCGAAGCTGCGGAAGGTGTCTCGACATCTGTGCTGGCGGAGCGGTTTGGAGTGTCGCCTCGGGCAATCCAATACACCTTGAAAGCTGATGCCGAGCGCCAGACGGATGCCGCGATCCCGGTCTCAGCGGTCAGTGTGAAGGTCACGGCTGCGGAGCTGGCGGCGCTCGACGCGGTGTTGGCGAAGGCGGGGATCGAAAGCAGGGCCGAGGGGCTGCGGCGGCTCATTCAGGCGGCAGGCGGGGTGTTCGTTCCGGACGCGCAGATGGCAGCTGAGATGGCGCGCTACCGCGCCTCGCTGCACGAGGTCGGCAATGGGGTCGCGCAGATTGCCAAGCAGATGACGCAGGCCAACCGGCAAGGGCAGGGGGCCGGCTCGGAGTTCACCGAATTGCGCCTCGCACAGATGCGCGGGCTGGCGCGGTTCATCCTGGATTCCGCTGACGAGATCGACCTGCTCCTGCGCCGTCGTCGGGACGCGATGCAGCTGCAGGCCACGGCCGCGCTGAGGGAGTTTGCCCATGCGGCTGAATGATGCCGTCCATGCCGTCACGGGCGAGGTCTTTCGGGATGGCTGGAGCCGCGTCCGGGGCTCAATGCAGGGGCTGCACGTGGCCAAGCAGACCCAGCTTGTGCGCGCGGCAGCAGGGCATCGGCCAGCAGTCTTCAAGGCGATCCGGGGCGGGGGAACGCATACCAAATCGCAGCTCGCAAACCAGCTCGATTACCTCACCACCAAGTCCACCCATATCGTGGACAGTAGCGGGTTCTTGGATGGCAAGACGAAGCTCGAGGCGGGTGACATCAAGGATCTGACCGAGCGCTTTGCCAAGCGGTGGGATGCGGGCTTCAAGCCCAAGCTTGGGCAGACCACCCACATGCTCATGTCCTTCCCAATCGGCACGCGGGGCGAGGATGTGCGCGACATCGCGACGGATGTGGCCGAGCGGTTCTTCCAGACCGACGCGGGGCATTTCGACTACATCATCGCGGTGCATGAGGACCGCGATCACCCGCATGCGCATTTGGTGCTGAACCGCCGCTCGCAGGAAGGCGAGTTCTTCTTTCTGGGGCGCAACCACCGCTTCAACTATGACGACTTCCGCCTCGCCATGGTCGAGGAGGCCGAAAAGTATGGCGTGCGCCTGGAGGCCACGCGCCGGGTGGATCGCGGGGTCGTGCATTACCCGGCCCGCACTAGCGAGGTCTATGCCGCGAAAGAAGAGGGTCGCGCGCCCCGCGAGCGCGAACGCGTGGGGCAGGACCTGACCCGGACGCTGGCGGAGATCGCCAATACCAGAACCGTCTACCATTCGCTTGCCGCAGAGGCCTCCCGGGAGGCCCGGGAAGACATCGCCGCGGCACTCTTCCGCGCGGGCGAGGTGCTGGCGCATGGCGGACAGATGGACCGAACAGGAGATGTGTATATGGCCGAGGATCAAAGCTTCGAGGATCTGAGAAGCCTCTATGCGGAAAAGCTCGCGCGGGTGCAGGGCATGATCGCCGAGAAGTCTGACGCGGAACGTCCCGTGCTGGAAAAACGCCTTATCGAGATCCAGACGCAGGTCCAGCACATGCAGCCCTTGGGGCTGCGATCATCCACGCTGTCAGAGACCCCCTCGGAAGGCGGGATCTATTCCGAAGCCAATATCGACGCCAGCCAGCGCGAGCGACTGGCCGAGCCCGACCTGAGATCGCGCATTGACGCGGCACTACGGGGCACCGCGATCAGCACATCGGAAGTGGTGGCCCGGATCGAGACGGGCGCCTCAAATGCAGCGCTCGAGCATCAATGGATCGCCAATGATCTCTCCAAAGTGGCTGAGGCGCGCGATCTGAACCTCGAACGCCGCGCCGATCTGGAACAGGCGCGCGACATTCTCAACGATGTGCACGTCGAACTTGGCACGCTCTTGGAGCGGGAGAACGTGCTGCGCCGGGATGGTGTCATGGAAGCGGAACCGGTCAGCGAGCAGTTCCATTATCATGAGGACGCGGTCCGGGCGATGGAAGGGACAATCCGTCAGGAGATGCGCGCAGACGGCCTGACCGCGCAGCAGATCGAGGACCGGGACTGGGAGGTTGTCTCACGGGCGGAGCGCCGGATCGAGACGGAGCAGCGTGCATATCTCGAGGCACACCCGGATCTGCTCGCACGCCCTGGCGATGTGATTGACCGGTCTGAGCCTTACAGGGAGACCATTACCGATGCGGCCCGCGCCAGCGAGATCACCCGTGAGGTCGACCGGATCATGGAGGCACGCGACGTCCGCACGCCCGTTGCAGATGCTGTCACGGATGACTTACGAGCGCGCTATCCGGACATGCCGTCCCACCTCGCCCGCGGGCTTGGCGCGACCTATGCGGCCGTCGTCGAGATCCGGGACACGGAGGCCATCAATCAGGTCCGCCGCGAAAACGAGATGCGCGACGGGCTTGGGTCTGGCACGCGCGACGACATCATCGCGACCCGCGATGAAACTGCGCCGCAGTCTGACCGTGCCGACCGCCTTGCAGACGAGATTGCGCGTGTCGTGGACCATGAACGGGCGGGGGAGTTGTCCGCGCCCTTCGAGACCGAGGCGGAGCGGGACGCCTTCCGCGGCGAGATCGCGCGGGTGCTGGACGTTCGCCAACTAGACCGGCTCACATCCGGCGATGCCGATGCGCTGGACAAGGTTCTCGAGGACCGCCTCGACCGGCTCTATGTCGCCAAGGTCTACCTGCAATCGGATGCAGCGACGGCCAACACGGAGGCCTTGCGCCAGGTGGTCGATGATCTTGCCGACACCGAATATGAAAAACACCGCACTGGCGATGTGGATGGCGAGATCGAGCGGGGTCAGGTCCATTGAGCGCCGCCATGGGAAAAGCGCGGATCGCCACAGGGGTCTTTCTGGTAACGCTGGTGACCGGGGCTATGGGCTATACCATCGCCTCGGCGGTGCTGACCTACCAGGATCTCGGGTTCGGGGCCGAGATCGACTTTGCCTATATCGCGCAGAACTACATGGCGATCCTCGATCGCCGCCCGGAGGATGCGCAACTTATTCACCTGATCATCGGCAGCTTCGCCGCCGCCGGGCTGATGCTGAGCCTCGCCCTCTCAGGGTCCGCCCTGACACGCTTTGGCCAGACCCATTGGCAGACCGCGCGCGAGATGAAGGCCAATGGGTTCTTCGGGGCGCCCGGCACCGGGTTCATCCTCGGCAAGCTGGGGCCGCCGGGCTCCCGCGCCAATTACATTTGCTCGAAGGTTTTTCCGCATGCGCTGATCGTGGCCCCCACGGGCCGAGGCAAGACCACGGGCTTCGTCATCCCGAACCTGCTGACCTGGCAAGGCTCCGCCGTGACGCTCGATGTGAAGGGCGAGTGCTTTGAGGCCACGGCCCGGCACCGCGCCGCCCAAGGCGACAAGGTCTATCGCTTTGCCCCCACCGATTGGGAGGGCAAGCGCACGCATCGTTACAACCCGCTCTTGCGCATCTATCAACTGAAAGACCCCGCCCGCCAGCAGATGGAATTGCAGCTCCTGGCGACGCTCTTCCTGCAGAGTGACAACGACCGGGTGCAGGGCCTCCTCAAAGGCGGAATCGATCTCTTCGTGGCGGCAGGCCTGCTGGCCTTCCAGCGCAAGCGCCCCACCTTGGGCGAGATCTACCGCATCGCCGCCTCGGGCGGAAACAAGCAGAAGGAGTATTTCGCGCGGGGCCACGAGGTCGACAACAGGGCCGCCAAGTTGATCTTCACGCGGCTGGCCTCAACCAACAACGATACGCTGACCTCCTATGTCTCGCTCCTGATGACATCGGGGCTCGATCAATGGCAGAACCCGGCCATCGATGAGGCGACGGCGGTGTCGGACTTTGATTTCCGGACGATCCGCAAGAAGCCCTTCTCGGTCTATCTGGTGGTCCAGCCGCTGATGGTGAAGCCGCTGGCGCCGCTGATCCGGCTCTTCTTCTCCGATCTTCTCTCCGCCATGCAGGAAAAGGATCCCGGGCCGGATGAACCCTGGCCCGTGATGATCATGCTCGACGAGTTCAATCGCCTTGGCAAAATGCCCATTGTGGTAGAAAGCATCGAGACCCTGCGCACCTATCGTGGTCACCTCGCCGTGGTCACCCAAACCATCCCCGCCCTCGATGAAATCTACGGCGAGAACACCCGTCGAGCCCTGCAGGGCAACGCGGGCGTGAAGCTCTATCTGACGCCCTCCGATGAAAAGACCGTCGAGGAGCTGAGCAAAGCGGTCGGCAAGACCACGAAGACCGTCGTCACGCGCTCGCAGTCCATCGGCAAGAACCCCTTTGAAGGGCGCAGCCAATCCACGCGGACTGAAGAGAGCTCGTTGTTGCCCGAAGATGAGGCGCGCCGCCTGCCGCTCGATGAAATCGTCATGGTCATCGATGCCCAGATGCCGGTCCGTGCAAAGCGGATCCAGTACTTCGATGATCGGCTGTTCAAGGCGATCCACGCGGCGCAGACAGGGGAGTTGCCGTTTCCGGAGCCGGGGGGAGGGGGGCCGCAAGGCACGCTGCCGCTGAGCATGCGCGCCATGCCGATGACACCGCCCGCGAACGGACCAGGTGGGTCTGACGCCGTTGTGGAGACCACACGCCAAGAAGCGGGCAGTCAACCGTCAGGGCAAACCGACGTCGCCCTAAAAAAGACCGCGCCCGTCGTTCTAGCCGTTATCGCCGAGGAACAGCGACAGATGGAAATGGATTTTGGGGGCCAGGTTGCGGATGCCGAGACAGTGGGCGTGGATGATGAAGCTCAGTTGCGCTCTGCTGTCGATGGCTTGGACGACATGGAGGCGATGCTGCAGGAGGGCGATGGCGGTGAAAAGCTGGTTGCTCGATAGGGTGGCTAGCATCGCCTGTATGTCGGGGAGGACGGAAGCCGACCTCTGCTGTTGAATGGACGAACGGCAGCTATGCGCAGCTACCGGATCTGAAACCGTCAGGTGGACGAAACCAGCGAGGCTACTAAGGGCGATAGCTTGGTTGACATTGAGGTATGCGGTCTAAGCAAATCCGGCTGGCTCTTCTGCGTGGGCACGGTAGAGTAGCAAAATGCCTCCGAAAGGCGATGTGAATTTGTTTCCGAAAGAGAGCCATCGTTCGTGTCAGATTACAGTCAACAAGGTGATGACGCCGAATATACACTAAGTGCTGAATTTTGGGATAAGGGGCAAGCCCTTGGCTTTCCGATCCAGTTTGATCTCGTGCTCAAGCACCTACGACAGGACATGAGGGACGACTGGTACTTCGACTGCCTGCAATATGACGATATATTTAAGAATCCGGACGAGGCCAAACGCATCGTCCTTTCTCTACTGCAGGAATGGAACGGTGTGTACCTCGGCACCCGCAGCGTTGTCCGTAACATTCCCAAGAAAGGCTATGGGGAACGCTACGGTCTGGAAACCGATTTCTTTGATAGGTTTGTCTATCAGGCGATCTGCACCTTCCTTATTCCTTACTATGACAGTCTGCTCAGCCACCGAGTGCTAAGCTACCGCCACGACTCTGCGCCGCAGAACTCCAAATACTTGTTCAAGAACAAGATCGATCGATGGTTCACATTTGAGGGGATAACTCTTACGTTCGCCCGATCGAACCAGCATCTTCTGGTGACCGATCTCAGCAATTTTTTCGAGAACATCTCGCGAGAGCAGATCATCGCAGCCTTGGAGAAGGCTATACCAGAGATCGTGGCGACGGGCCCTGAAAAGCTCCAAATTCGCAATGCTATCCGTACGTTGGACAGGCTGCTCGAACAATGGACGTTCAGCCGCGACCATGGTCTACCACAGAACCGGGACGCATCTTCGTTTCTTTCCAACATCCTGCTCTCTTCCGTTGATCGCGAAATGGCCAAGAAGGGTTACGATTACTACAGATACGTGGACGACATCCGCGTTTTGGCCGACACGGAGATCCACGCGCGCCGCGCACTCCAGGATATTATCAGGGAGCTACGGAAGGTCGGCCTGAACATCAACGCGAGTAAGACCGAGATATTGCCGCCTAACGCTTCACTAGAGAAGTTGGTCGCCCACTTCCCTTCGCAAGACAGCGCGACCACCGCCATTAATCAGATGTGGCAATCTCGGAGCCGCAGAATTGTGACCCGTTCTGTTGAATACATCTTTGGTATCCTGACCAGCTGCATTGAAGCTGGTGACACTCAAACGCGACAGTTCCGCTTCGCGGTAAACCGCGTGGCCCAGATTGTGGAATCTGGCCTCTTCGACGTCGGCGACGCACTATCAGCTTCACTGCTCGATACGCTTTCCCGCTCGCTTTCGGAGCATGCTGTATCCACAGATCAATACTGCCGGCTTATTTCAACACTAGACCGAGATGGCCAATGCCTTCCGGCGCTGGAGGGGTTTCTGTTGGCGGAGGACCGAGCCATCCACGATTGGCAGAACTACAACATTTGGATGCTGCTTGGGTCGAAGAGACACCGATCGGATAGGTTGGTTGATCTCGCCGCTAGGAAGCTCCACGAGGACATCAGGTCCGGCGAGGCTGCTGCCATCTTAATCTGGCTGCGGTGTGTCGGTGAGACGGCACTTATCCGCGGATGCATCGAAAAGTTTAGCGAACTGCCTTATCAGAACGCCCGCTATCTCTTGATTGCCTCCTCGGTGCTTCACAAAGATGACCTCAAGCCGCTCTATGGCCTTGTGCCTATCTGCCTCAAGGGCACAGGGCCAAGAGCCGAGCGTTACACCAGCGAGGAAGGTCTTCCCTTTGCAAAACGGGAAGCGCCCGATCTGCTAAACCTTGTCGACGAGGTCAGTGAGTATGATTGACCAAGCTTGGAAACTGCTCCTCTTCTTGAAGGACTTTACTGGGCGGGGCGAAGACAGCTTCTACTGGTTTGACGACGGACAGCTGCTCGAAACTGACGCCCAGGACGTCGTCAGATTCTCCGGCGCCGTAGTCTGCCATGATTTCTGGATGATACGTGATGTGTTGTTCGATAAGACGAAAACGCTGCCAAATACGGTAATTGATCTCGACGAATTCCGGATATCCACCAGTGGAAACCCTGAAGATCGTTTGGCACGCGAGAAGCACGACGTAACCGCTGTTCTTGAACAGTATGGTGCCGAGCAGGAGGTGTGCTCCGCTTACAAGCGGATGTTCAATAAAGGCCTACCGTTCGAGCCAGGTGTCGCGTCCAAGGCGGCAGAGGCGCTTGCGAAAATGTATCTTGCCCTGCTTGAGCGCGCGAAGCTTACAGGCGAAGCGGAACGCTTCCTTACTGTTGAAGTACCGGTCTACCGGTTGCTTCAAAGCGCGATGGCCGTTGGCATCATGGTCGACAGGCAGCGATTGTCGGAGATGCGCGCCGAGGCGGAACATGACTACTTCACGTGCCTCAAGAATTACTCTGCGAAGCACGACATGCCGTTGGAAACTCCAAACAGATCGGCGCTGGAGGAAAAGCTGCGTGCGGATGGGTTCGAACTGGACGATGTTTCGATCGAGTATCTCCTCGAGTACGTGCCGCACCAACGGGACTTCGGGAGCGACACCATAGCCCTGCAGGCGGCGGACACCGCACGGCGGGTGCTGGGTTCGCTAGCCCTGTCGACCACAATCATGCGGCCAGTATTGGATGTATTTGGTTCCCGCACCTCGCGCATCCATTTGCGCAGCCCCAGTCTGCAGAACATGTCAAAGAAATATCGCGGCATCATTGCCGGTCGCGAGGGTGCTGAGTTGAGCTACGTGGACTTCGATCAGTACGAGGTCGGGATAATGGCCGCGCTCTCAAAGGATTGCGAGCTGATGAAGCTCTACGCTGCAGGTGATATGTACGATCTTTTCGCCACCACGCACCTTGGGCTTTCAGGGAACAGAAAGGCTGCCAAGCAGCTCTTTCTGTCCTACGCCTATGGGATGAGCAAGAAGGCCTTGATCGACGCAGCAGTTTCGCTAGGCGTAGATCGGACTCGGGCCAAGAATGCGTTCGGACTATTCGCGCAGTACGAGACCTGGAAGAGGTCGGTGTGGGCCGATTTCCAAGCCAACGGCCGTGTGGCGACCTTGCTCGGCAACCACTATCTACGCGAGCGCGACGGTCCGCTGACCGCTAAAGAACAGCGATCTTCTGTGAGCCAAGTCGTACAGGGGACGGCGTCCCTCATCTTCAAGAGGGCGCTGCTGGACGTTGGCAAATTAGACGACGTTACCATCGTCCTTCCGATGCACGACGCGCTACTCTTCGAACATACGTCGGCAGATACGCCCAACAAAGTTGTGACGGCATTCGAAAACGCAATGACGAACACACTGGGAGGCGGGGTGAGGGGCAAGGCGTCTGTCGGCGCTTTCGCAATGGGCTGAACGCGCACCAGTGTCGCGTCAGCCTCGGACAGTTGGCTCCTTGTGAGAGCCGTAGGCAAAACTCCGCTGTCAGATGCCATAGACTGAGACCGGTCATCCGCAGCGAATGGCGCGAACGCCAGCAAAGGGCCGACTTTGTCAGACAGGTGTGGCCGGCGTTTGTAGTGGGGCCGAAGTGCCGCAGGGCGGGTTCGAGCCCTTTCACGACGTTCGTTCAGCCCTTGCTCCACACTTAATTCGATACCGGCCAGATACAGGGAACACTTCACCGGCTCTTTCATCACCCCTTCGGGTGGATACATTTTCCGTGACAGATCAGGCCGCCATCTGCAGTGTCTGCGGGATGATATTCCAAAGGAAGGTAATGGCACCCTCCACGCGCTTTCGGATCGCCAGAAGCTGGGCATGGGTGAAGCGGCCCGAAGAGCCGTGGGTGCCATCGTTGAATACCCGGAAGAGCTGGACAACATTCTCCAGATCTTCTTCCACGAACTCTTCCAGCGTCTCGTCCTGCATGCCGTTCTGGTATAGGAAATAACGGATTTTCGCCCGGCGTGACGGTGCTCCCGAAGGGATGGTGTCACAGTCGGGCATGGCTTCCAGCACCTTCTGGTTAGGCGCGAAGCTGTCCAGAATGGTGGTAAGTAGCTCACGGGCGCTGGTGCAGAAATGCCGCGCGGCATCAGGGTTGCGCGGATTCAGTGAAAACAGCGCGCCGTGCCAGCGATCCAGCGCATCACCAGATAGCTGTTTCAGGATCGGATCAAGCTCGCTGTCCTGCAGTTCGTCCTGCCCTTCCGGATCGCTCGGATTGTCGAGCAGGGCATTCATGACACTGGCGCTGTTCGTCGCCTCACGCTCCGACAGATCAAGAATAGTGTCGTAGTTTTCAGAGTAGGCGCCGGCATCCGCACGCGCCTCAAGGCGCGAGTAGGAGTGCTGAACGGTATTCATCGAGCTACGCAGGGTGACGTAGCGCGGTTGGCTGGTGGAGCTTGACAGCTTTGCCAACTCCCTCTGTAGCTTCGCGCGGTTCTGCTGCACACGGGTGTTGTGTGCCCGCGCCGAAGAATTATAGCGGCTGACGGCTTGGTTATACTCGTTCACGACCGTGCGGACCTTCTGATTATGCGCACGAACGGCAGAATTGTAACGGTTGACAGCCTGATTGTATTTCGACTGCGCTTGGCGCAGTTGACTGCGAAATTGCGAAGGTGTGACTTTGCGCACCATAGTCGAATCCCCACCAGATAAGCTAAAATAAAAATATATCACCACTATATGTGGGAGTCACGCGACTTAAGAAAGTTAAACCGGGATGAATGCCGGCGGGGCAACCCATACCCGCCACTGGCAACGGCCCTCCCCCTGTCGGTTGCCCAGAAGATGGCAGCCAACATGGCCGAATACGTCACCCAGTCGCTATAATCTGGATGGGTTCTGAGGCCGTTTCCGCGGCACTCTGCACCAATGACCGTATTGTCCGGATCGATGACACATCTCGGCTCGACATGCTGTGGGGGGCGTCGATTGGCTGCTTCGGACAATGCCGCTGCGCGGCATTGTCGATGTTAGACTGACGGCTTTGGACCGTCACCGTCGTCCAAGCCGTCCCAGTCTCGCAAGCTGCGCCAGCATTTTTGATCCCGAGTCTGCGGATCCTGTGCCGCCTCCGGAACCCGTCTGCTCCATGCCTTGCCGCATTGGCATTTGCTGCACGCCAAAGAACTGGCGCGCTCGGATGGCCGCGTATTCTGCGCCGCTTGCGCCTCCAATTAGGTAGCGGTTGTAGGCCTGCTGGCTGCCCATGGCGGCGCGAGCGAAGTTGTATCCGCCACCGAGACCGCCGGAGAGCGCCGGCATCATGATGTTGCCGGAAATCGCGCGGACGATGAAGGGTGTTGCGATTATGAACCCCTTGGCCATGAGCACCATCATGAAGAAAGGTATGAGCGCGCCGATGTTGGAAGCCCCTTCCGGATTACCCAACTCGCCTATGAGAGCCGAGGCCACCCCGGTGACGGTCGCGAAGACCCCTGCGACCACGATAGGGTAGATCGCGAAGGAGATAAGCGCGGATAACCAGCGCGCGAAATAATCCTTGGTGACCTCGAAGAGGGTCAGGAAAATCATCACCGGGGCGATTCCGATCAGAAGCGCGATCATCAGTCGGGAGGCCACGAGGATGAAGGCGGCCAGCCCTCCGAGGATCGAGAGCAGAAGCACACCGACGATGTCGAGCATGGCGCCGGCCATCCAGTTCAGCTCGGACCCGGCAGCGTTCAGATAGTCGCCCAGCTCCGCGATCAGCCGGTCGAATTCTTCAGCGAAAGTTCCAGAGGGCCCCGGACTGCCGCCGCCGACCGAGGCCACCAGCGCGCCCGCGATACTGTCGATCCCATAGAGAATGGCAGATGAGAACGCGTTGAACTGCATCCAATTGGTCGCGAATATCCCGATGAGTCCGATCTTGACCGCGAGCCAGAAGGCTGTGTGCCCATCCATGGCCCGATATTGATAGATCATGTTGATGCCGACGAGGATCACCACCAGCGTTGTCCCCAAAACCAGGAGCGTGCCGACTGTTTCCGCAACCGCACCAAACTGGGTTTCGGCAGCGGTGTCGAGATAGGCCTGGGAGGTTTCAACGAAATAGGTGACGACGCTCATCGCGGGGCTGCCTTACCAATTGCCAGCGGCGTCGCAGATTGCCTGGGCGGCAGGGCGGGCGGCGTTGGCGCGGCGGTTGTATGCGTCCGAGAATTGCAGCATTTCCCACCGTTCGTCGCTCGCGTATCTTTCCCGAAACGTGGCCTCTGCTGCGTCCCAGGACGGGAACCGGGTCGCGCAGTCGCAGTTGCCGATCTCAACGACCCGCTCGAGATTCTGGGCGCGATAGATGTCCTGAACCAGAACCCGCTGATAGGCTTGGCGGAGCGGGATCTCCTGCATCCAGACGGGCTCGGCGGGCCGGTCTGGACAGACGTCAAAGCTGCGATCGAGGGTTGGCACTAGGTTGCGCTCGGCAACGGCGAAGGTAGGCGTCAGGCTTAGGGCCAGCGCGGCCAAGGCGAGGTGCTGCGCCTGCCTCATGCCGTGGCTCCAGCGGGTGTGGTTTCGCGCTTCAGGAAAACGGTGTGCCCGATATTGGCGAATTCCGAAGTGCTGATCGACACCACCTCCCACCCGTCTGCGCCCTTCTCGTTCAGGCTGGCCTGCATGTCGGAGAGGCTGGTCTTGCGGGTCATGGGAAAGGACAGGATATTGTATTCAAAGGTCTTCATGGGGAAATTCCAATCTCAGTTGCGCCGGGGAGGTAGAATTCGGTGATGCCGCGTTTTCCGTCATGGCGACCGGCCTGGATGATCACATCGATGGAATTCTCGATGTACTGGATCATGTCGGCATAGGTCATCGGGATTTCGGTCTTGAGTGCCGCGATCGCGAGCCGCTGCACGGCGAGTTGCGGGGTTTCGGCATGCAGTGTGGTCATGGACCCGCCATGGCCGGTGTTGATGGCTTCGAGGAAGGTCATGGCCTCCTTGCCGCGCACCTCGCCCAGGATGATCCGGTCGGGGCGCATGCGCAGCGTGGCGGTGAGAAGCACATCGGCGGACTGGAATTCTGTGTCGCGATTGGCGATGAGGGTCACGGCATTTGGCTGGGTCGGCAGAAGCTCGGCCGCTTCCTCTATGGTGACAATGCGTTCTTCGGCCGGTACGTGAGAGAGGATCTTGCGCGCGGCTACGGTTTTGCCGGTGGAGGTGCCGCCCGAGACAATCATGTTGAGTTTGTTCTCGACGCAGAAGGCAAGCGCATCATCGATCAATCCGGCAGCCACCACGGCGCGCAAGGCGCGCTTTTTTTCGACGCGCAGGTCTTCGAGCTTGCGCTCTTTGCCATAGAGAAAGTCGAGCGCAATGCCCTCGAGCGGCAGGCTCGAGAAGAACCGCAAGCTGATCGACATGGCCGAGAGCACGGCGGGCGGGGTGATGACCTGTGCCCGGATCGGGCGACCCTTATAGGTGATCGAAACCGAGACGATGGGACGGTCCTTGCTCATGGTGGTATTTGCCGAGGAGGCGATCTGGTTGCCGAGGTCTCGGACCTGAACGCCCGTCAGCCTCTGGTCCAGCGCGCGCATGAAGTGATCACCCTGGAATTCTCCCCAGCAGGTCCCGTCGGGGTTGATGCAGATCTCGATGACATCGTCGCGGGCGGCGGCGTCGATCCGGTCGAGCGAGGTTTCGAGATAGCTCAGCGACATGGGCTCAGAATATCTCCAGATCGCGGTCGACCATGACGGTGACGCGCGCGCCCTGGTCGACATAGATGACGGGGCCGATGGAGAGGTAATCGCCTATGACGCTGTCGGTCGCATCTGCCAGATCATCGCCAACGTCTTCGAGAGCGTCGGCGGCAGTCTCATCCTGGACCTCGGAGGCGGCGGCACCAGGTGCTGCCGAAATAAGCGAGATCAGGGCGGCCGACCCGAAACGCTCGGCGAAGCGTGTGTCTATGAGGCCGGTGACGCCAGAACGGCCCAGTTCATCACCTCCGAAGGAGCTGATCTGGACGGTCTGGCCCGCGGGCAGGATGATCCGGTCCCAGGCGATCGTGACGCGGCGCTGCGCGATATCGACGCCAGCGCGGTAACGCCCAATGAGACGCGATCCGCGCGGGATCAGGAGGCGCACGCCATCGACGCTGTAGACATCTTCGGACACCACGGCACGGGTCTGGCCGGGCAGGGAGCTGTCAAGGGCAGTTTCCATGACGGCTTGGATCATGGTGCCCTGGATGATGGTGTTGGAAGGATTGGCGATCACCTCGGCCTGCGTCACCGTCGAGGGCAGCGCCCCGTTCAGCACGAAATCCGTCACCTCGCCAAAAGTGCGTTCGGTCAGAGCCGTTTCATTCGCTCCGGAGGCACCGCCAAACGCGATGGTGGGCGAGGTGATGCGCCGCTCCTGGAAGGCGCGTTCCTCCGCGGCGCGGCGCTCCAGCTCGGCCATGCGCCGGGCTTCTTCCTCGCGGCGCAGTCGCTCTTGCTCGCGCGCGCGCAGCTCATCTTCCGTGGGGCCCGTTGGCGCGGGTTGGGGTCGGCTGGCCTCGAGTTGGGCCAATTCCAGATCCATGCGGAGTTGCTCAAGGCTGCGATCCCGCGCCGTCAGTTCGTCCTGAAATCGTTGCTGTGCTGCTTCCGAGGCGGCTTGTAGCGCCGCAATCTGAGCGGTCAGCGCGTCGATCGCCTCTGCGGCGGCGGTGTCTTCCTCGACGACCGCCTCGGGGGCGTTGCGCAATTCTTCGATCTGGGCCTGCAGGGCGGTGATCTGCGCCAGAAGCTCGACATTGGGCTCGACCGGATCGGGTGCGACGAACACCACTTCGGGCTCGGGCGGGGGCAAGGTCTCGATGGCGCCAAAGCCGTCCCCCTCGTTTTGGAAGACGTCCGGGGTGGCCGTCGGCAAGGCTTCCTCTTCGTCGGGCTGTGAGAGGAGATAAAGCAGGGCACCACCCGCGCCGATGACGAGGATCACGATCAGCGCGAGAAGGGGCGACCGGCGCTGCGCCGCTATGGGGGCCCGGGCACTGCCTTTCTCCAGGGCGGCGAGGCGCTTTTCCAGCTCGGTATTCTCGGTATCGCTCATGAGGCGGCCTCCGCGGGCGGGATCGCCTCGATGCAGACCACCTCTTCGCCCAGTCGCAGGACCCATTGGCGGTTCACGCCGCTGACGCGGATCACGCCGTCTTCAGGAGTTTGCGTGTTGACCGTGCGCTCGCGGCCGCCCGCGTAGCGGAAGATCGCGGGCACAGGCGCGTTTCTTGGAAACGCGAAATACGTGAACGTCCCGTCATCCCAGATGCGGGTTGGCGTGAACTCGGTCCGCGCGCTGGCACCGTAGTTGTAGTTCGGCGCTTGGGCGGCGATGGCTCGAGTCGGGCGCCCAGCGTCATCAGGATAGCGGAACTGAACCACATAGAAGGTCGGGCTGCGAACCTCCTCGACGTTGAAATAGTAGCTTCGCCTGTTCGTGTAGACCGTCACATTGGTATGGACACCGCGCGCGACGGGCTTGATCGCGAAGGCCTGGCCGCCCGGCACGCCATCGATCTCGAAGCCCTCGGTGTCGCCCGCGATGATCGAGCGGATGCTTTCGCCCTCGCCGAACTCGATGGTGGTCACATGGGTGAGCGAGACGCTGAGACGGTAGACCTGACCCTCCTGGTAGGTGGCCAAGCGCACCCGGCTGTCGTTGGGACCACCGCGCGGGATCGCTTCGGCAAAGGCAAGGCCGGGCAGCAAAACAAATATGGCAGCAACAAAGAACTTATTGATCAAACTAATTCTCCAATCTGTCGGAGCGGATGGAATATTCGAGCACGGTGAACCCAAACGGGTTGGTCCAGACCTCGTCGATGGACCGGCGGGTCTCCGGGCGGAACTCGAAGAGAAGCGTCGCAGTGAAGAGCCCGGTCTGGGTGCCGTTAATGGACGTCAGGCGCTTGCGCAGGCGGACCGTCGCGCGGTTGGTTCCGATCCGGTTGATGCTGAGGATTTCCACGTCGAGCCGGGCATTGGGGCCATAAACCGTCGGCGGGTAATTCTCGTTGGCGCTGTTCCAGATCTGGCGCAGCCCGCTCTCGGCAGCTCCGTCCGAGCGGCGCAGGACGCTGCGGATGCGCAGATCGTTGTCGAGCTGGTTATAGACCTCCCGGTCGGTCACATAGCGGAACACCTCTGCCTCGATGATCGCCTGGTTGGCGGTGACGGATGTGGCCCCAACGGACGCCTCGGGCAGGGCAAAACCAGTGGCGGGATCATAGGGGACGACCACAGGTGGCGGATCGACATCGAGGATCGAGACAGCCGCGGCACTCAGACAGCCGATGATACCGAAGACAAGGCCCATCAGGCCAAGGCGTTGCCAGAGCCGTTCGCGGCGCAGGGCACCGTAGACCAGTTCTTCCTCGATGATTTCTTGTTCACTCGCCACCATTCATGCCCCCACGATCAGTCTGCCCGTAGGTCCGGCAAGGTGAAATCCATGAAGCGCTGCTCCTCGGCGATGGTGGCGGCATCGATCACGCCGCCGGTGCCGTCACCCACGGTTTGCACGGCTTCGAGTTGCCACATGGCGACCAGCGCAATGGCCAGTTCCGCCGTCACGCGCGTGTTGAGATCGATGCTTTCCTTGAGTTCGTCCATGTCGTCGATGAGCCCGACGAGGCGGTCTACCCGCTCGAGCGATTGGCCTGCGTCTTCATAGCTGTTCTGGGCGGCGGCTGAGACGAGCGCGCCGGTTGTTGCCTGCGTTGCCACGCGGTTGGCTCCGGGATTTCCGCTGGTGGCCATTTCCGAGAGGGTGTCATCGTCAAATCCGAGATCGGCCAGGACCCGGTCCATCTGGGTTTCGATCTCGCCCGCGCCGGAGCCAGAGAGGCCAGAGAAGTCGCCGGTCTTGATGGCTTCAATGGTGGCGAGGATGTCTCCGAACTCCTGATCAAGCAGGCCGTTCAGCTCGTCCTCCATCTCGGTGCGGATGATTTCCGGCAGTTCAGCAAGGCGGGTCAGGGCTTCGTAGGTTCTTTGCAGCTCCGCGAGTTGGTCCGTGAGTGTGGCAAGCTGTTCGCGGAGCTGCGTCAGCTGCTCGTTCTGCAGGATCTCGTCTTCGATCATCTGCCGGAGCTGCTGGATGTTTTGCGCGATGTTCTGGGTATCGACGACCGGCACGCCTTGCGCTGCGGCAGGGGAGAGGGTGCCGAGATGCAGGCAAGCCCCAAGCGTTGTGGCCAAGGCCGTTCTCACGAGCAAATCTCTCATCAGTCTATCTCCCTGATCGTGAATTCCATGAATGCGCCCTCGGCCATGCGGGCGCTGGCCTGTGCCAATTCCTCGGCCGAAAGCACGCGGGTCCGTGCCGCTTGAAGACGAATACGCGCGGCGACGAGACGCACGAGTTCGGCGCGGGCATAGGTGTTGAGCGCGACGCTTTCCTGCATGTCTTCCGTCTCAGAAATCCGCTCGACGATATCCGCAATGCGCAGGGCGGCCTGCCTGATCGCAGCGGGGGAGTTGCTGCCATAGAAGGCCGCGCCATGCCCGGTGATCGAGAGGTTGGCATTGGCCAGAAGCGCCGGATCGATCGTTCCGAGCGCTTCGATCCCGCCGATGCGGCTCAGATAGAGATTGTAGCGCTCGGGGATGACCTGGACGTAGTGCTGGGTTTCGCGGAAAGGTGGGACCCCGCCATATTCAAAGACCCGGCCGGGGCCGGCATTATAGGCCGCGAGGGCGTTGATGATGTTGCCATCGAAGGTGTTGAGCTGGGTGGCGAGATAGCGCGCGCCGCCATGCACCTGCAGGTAGGGGCTGTCATAGTAATCCGGGTTGATGCCGAGATCGCTGGCCGTCCCAGGCATGATCTGGGTGAGGCCAAAGGCGCCGACCGGCGAGCGCGCGCCGATGGTAAACCGGCTTTCCTGCCAGATGAGCGCCTGTAGGAGTGCGCGCCATTGAACCGGGGAGAGGCCCGCGCGGCCAACGCCGGCAAAGCCGCTGGTTTCCTGGGCGACGCGGATGATGAGTTGCTCGATGTTCTCAGACGCATCCCCGAACATCTGCGCACCGCCGCGATTGGGATCGATCTCGCCCGTGCCATAGACGGCTTCCACGGCGCGGTCGGGATCGCCGCTGCCACTTTCCAGCCCGGAGACCATGGCCGGCAGGCCCTGACCGCCGAAGCTGCTCTGGGCATCGAGGATGCGCTGCAGGGTGGCCAATTGCTCCCGTTCGATTTCGGCGATGAGTTCTCGCACCGAGAGCTTGTCCGCTTGAATGGCGAGGTCGGCCTCTCGATCGCCGGTCTCGACGATATCGCGCGCGGTCAACCCGCTGTCATTGGTCGGCACACCTTGGGAAAAGGCGGCGCCAGGCAGCAGGCAAAGGGCCAGGATATGACGCAGCCTACACTTCAACGTCACCCTCCAGCGCGCCAAGGGGCGAGAAGTTGCAATCCGGCGCGACAGGGGCTGTCGAAGCCAGGAAGGTGAAGCAATTGGCCCGCGGTTCCTGGTACTGCGCGCAGGAGGCCAAGGCGCCGAGCGCGGCGAGAAGCAACAAAATGCGGATCATGAAAGCCTCCAGAAGTCCGGGCGGTCGCGGTAATCAGCGCCGACGAGCGCCTCGCCTTTCTCCATGCCGCCCATGATGGTGAGATTGGGCCCGAGGGCGCTCAGATCGGCATCGACGACGATCGAGCCCTGGTCATCGCGGATGAGCGCGAGGCGGCTGTCGCTGCCGGTGTTGAGAAGGACGTCGAGCTCCTTCTCCGTTAGGTTCAGCATGGCGTAGTCCGCAGGCTGCGCGCGGATATTGGGCAGCAGGATCTGCGTCGGCACCGCCTCGATGATGGTCTTGCCGGTCCGGGTGCGCTCGAGCTGGCTCGCGTATTGCGTCATCATCACGGCAACCGTGTTCTGCTTGCGCGCGGTCACCAGCCAGTTCGACAGCCGCTCGGCGAAATACGCGTTATCGAGGGCCTTCCATGCCTCGTCGATCACGATGATGGTGGGGCGGCGATCCTCGATCTCGCGTTCGACCCGGCGGAAAAGATAGGACAGGACCGCCATCCGTTCCTTGTCGGCCTCGCTGTCGAGAATGCCGGTCAGATCGAAGCCCACGACATCGCCCTTGAGCGAGAACGTGTCCTCGAGGCTCTGCCCGAAGATCCAGCCGTAGCGGCCGTCTTCGGTCCACTCGAGCAGGCGCTGGTGCAGATCGCCGCCATCATCGGTGGACACAAAAAGCGATGCGAAATCCTGCCAGTTCCGCAGGGCCGGACTGGAGGCCTGCGCGTTTTGGCGCACCACTTCCTGGATGCGGTTGGTCTGCGCAGGGGTCAGCGGCTTGTCGGCGCGGTAGAGCAGCGTGGCAAGCCAGTCCGAGAGCCAAGCGGTGCCGCGCGCATCGGTCTCTGTCCAGAGCGGATTGAGACCCGTGGGCTGGCCGGCGTTCAGGGACGCGTAGCGCCCGCCATTGGCGCGGACCGCCATCTCCATACCGAGACGGTAGTCGAAGACGAAGACCCGCGCCCCTGCGCGACGGGCTTGGGTCATCAGAAAGGCCGACAGCACTGATTTGCCCGACCCGGGCCGTCCCATGATCAGGGTATGCCCGCTGGTCGGTTCGCTGGAAGGGCTGCCCTGCTCGTGATAAGAAAACCGGTAGGCGCTCTGCTCCGGCGTGGGCAAATAGGTGACGACCCGGCCCCAGGGGGTAAGTGCTGCAGGTTTGCCGAGCTGTGTCCGGTGGAAGGCCGCAAAATCCGCGAAGTTGCGGTTGGTGACGGCGCTGGCGCGGACGCGCTTTGGCTGGTTGCCGGGGTGCTGGCTGAGGTAATGCGCCTTGGCCGCGACCCGCTCGCCAATCATCTTCACGCCTTCGGTCGCGGCGGCGTTCACGATCTCGGCGCTGAGGGTTTGCAGTTCTTCGAGCGTGTCGCAAAAGAGCGTCACGACCATGTGATGCTCGCCGAAGCTTTGGCGCTTGGCCTCGAGATCATCGGCGGCGATGTCCAGGGCTTCCAGGAGCGAGAGGGCTGCGTCCTGGCTGGCCTGCATCTGGCGCTTTTGCCGCTTGATGCGGCCCGCCATGAGGTTCGAATTGATCGGCGTGAAGGAGTGCGTCACGATCATGTCGACCGGCAGGTTCAGCATGTCGAACATGGTGCAGGAGGTGCCTTCCGAGTATTCTCCGATGGTGAAGCTCTTGCCGTAGCGGTGGCCCACGACGCCCTCGGAAAGCTCGAAATGGTCGCCGTAAAACGTCACGCGGGTATTGGCGACGTTGAAGGACAGAAAGCCGTAGGTGTTGGCCGGGTAGAGCGGCAGCTCGGTGCCCGTGTTGAGCGCGCCCAAAAATCCCACCAACTCTCCCGATCCGGCTGACAGCAGGCGCGGCTTGAGCTCGGTGAGGCCAGAGAGGAAGACGTTCACGGCCTCACCGAGGCGCTGCTGGCGTTTGCGGGTCTCTTCCTTCAGCCGGTCCGGCGCGCTGCGGCCGAGATGCGGCAGGAGGCTTTTCGGGGGCGGGCGGTGAATGACGGTGAGCGTCAGCGTCTTGTCGCGCAGCCCGCTGGTCTCGAGTTTCGCGCGCCAACGCCGGTCAACCTCGCCCGCGAAGCTGTCCTCACCAATTGGGTCCAGATCCGGTTTGATCGCCTTGGAGACCTTGTGGACGTAATAGCTGAATTCCGGCCCAAGCTGCGCGACGATGCGGGCAAAAAGCGCCGTCACCTTGTCGAGATAGGCATCGTCCATCGTGTAGCTGTTGATCCCCTCGAGCCGGATGCAGCGGAAGAGTTCGTTCACCCGTGTCCGCACGGTCTGGTCGTCGACGAGGCTCACATAGGGCAGCATATGCGCAAGCCGGGTCTCGCGCGCGTACCAGTCCGGCGTCATTGTGCGGGGGTCGAGCGCAGCATCACGTGTGTCATCACGGGGCATAGCTGTCCCCGCCATGGATGCTGCGGTTTCGCGTGGGTGGCGTCTCCTGCAGCGCTGTCATCATCACGTCGATGAAACGCGGGTCCCAATCCGCGGCCTTCCACAGCACCGGATAGAGCAGGGCGGCGACACCCAGCACCGCGATGTGCTGGACCCAGACGAACAAGAGCACCGAACCGAAGAGCCAGACCATCGCATACATGATCGGCAGGCCCAGAAGCTTGGGCGGACGCACGAGGCCGAGAAAAAGAGGCGAGCGCTCAGCCACCGGCAAAGACCGCGGCAACGATGGTGGGGGCGGCCGCGACACCGGCGATGCCCACGAGGACCCAAAGCGCTTGGCGCAGGTCGATGATGTTGAAGAACCAGCTCAAGAAAACGCCGAGGACCGCGAGTGTGGCGATGACCACACCAAGGGGTCCGGTCAGCGCATCGACAATGCCCTGTAACAAGCTCTGGATCGGGGAGAGATCGATGCTCTGTGCAAGGGCGGGCTCGGCAATGAACAGGAATAGCGCCAGCGAGGCGACAAAGAGGTTTGAAATCTGTCTCATGAATTTGATCCTTCCAATCGGGCCACAACGGCCATGACGCGGGCCACGTGGTTCTGGGTTTCTCGGTAAGGGGGAATGCCACCGTGTTGGCGCACGGCTTCCGGCCCAGCGTTGTAGGCGGCAAGCGCCAGATGCGGATCGCCGAAGCTTTCCAGCATCATCGCAAGGTAGCGAGCGGAACCGTCGAGGTTCTGTTGTGGATCGCGCGGGTCGACGCCGAGGTCGCGCGCGGTGTCGGGCATAAGCTGACCAAGGCCAATGGCGCCCGCACGGGAGACCGCATCCTGCCGATATGCGCTCTCCACTTCGATATTGGCGCGGTAGAGGCTCAGCCAGTCCGTGACGGAAAGCTCCGCGCGCCTTAGGCCGGGGTGGCTGGCATAGCGCAGGGCCGTGGTCTCTATGGCGTTTAGGACATCGGGGTGGGGCAGGGGTGCCGGCCCGACACGGGCTGCAAAGCGCATCGCTTCACGCTCTGGCACAGTTTCATCGCTGCCGAAAATCGCAAGTTCATCGGCTGCCGATCCCTGGCCGATGCCGTCATGGTAATTGCGGGCAAAGCTGTCCTGGGAGCGAGAAGGGGTCAGAGAGCCATCGCTCTCCATGACCAGTACCATCTGCGCATTTGCGGAACCCGTCAGGAACCAGAAAAGGAGAAGGCTACTTGCTGCCGCCCTTGTCGGTTGCAGCCAGCTTGTGCGTTGTCCGCTGGCCCTCCTCGAGCGGGACATCGGCATGGGAGAAGCCAATCCCAATGAGGAAGGAGACCACGCCCGTGATGGTTTTGAATTCGCGGATCTTGATGTCGTTATAGGTCGTCCGGGTGCGGGCCGTGACCAGCAGCTTCTCCACCCCCTCGTCAGAGACGACGCGCATGATCCAGACCCCGTAATAACTCGGGCCCTTCTTGTGTGCCGACTCCTGGCACAAGATTTCAGCGCTATAGCCACTTTCCACGAGTTCGCGGAAACGTGCTTCCGTAACCACATTTGGTGCTTCGATGTCCCAGTTCATGGCCCGGCTCACGCTTTCTCCAATGGCGCGACCCTAGGCATTCCCACTTGAAGCCCAGAGTTACGATAGTATATTATCAACCGCAAGATGTAATATCGCGGTTTAGCTGTAGTTTGGTCACGCAGACACTAGGCACGTCCAGCGTCCGCGAGCAAGGAGATAACCGGTTTGAAAAACCTCAGGTTGAGAAGGCTGCACATACTGCAGGCTTTACCTATTCTTCTGGTTGTCCCTGGCACGGGTTCCGCAGAATCCTGTCACGCACCCTCCCGTCCATTTGTGCCCAGTGATTCTCAGTTAGTGCGCGATTACAGAGACGTTATCCGGCAAGATTTTGAAGACTACATCAGCGACATTCAGAGCTACTTCCGCTGTCTAGATGAAGAGCGTACCCGTGCCTTTGAGGAAGCGCGCGCAGTCAGTGAAGACTACGACCGGTTTCTGCAGCTGGTAGGGGATTGATGGTTCATTCGGTCTGCTTCAGACTTGCACCCTATGGAAACTGGACGCCGATAACATCCTCAAATATCTACTTTTTAGATAACAGATTTCATCCGCTAGCGACGTCACAAAAGGTATGTGACGCGTGGCAAAGACAATCAGAAGCACGGGACAGGTGGCACTCTGCCAGGCGTTGGTCGACGCGCGCAAAAGCGCAGGCTTGGGCCAGGACGACTTGGCGGACAGGCTCAAGTGCCATCAATCTCTCGTGGCGCGCCTCGAAAGCGGCGAACGCCGGATCGACGTCGTCGAACTGGTCGTTCTGGCGCGCGCCATCGGCTTTGACCCGTTCGATGTTTTGGCGGTCGTCGAAGCCGCCACGGAGCCCGACCACAGGATTTGAAGCCAATGAATTGTTGAGAACACGGGAACCCATTTTCCCGGTCTGATGATCATTCCCTCATCGAGGACCAGTTAGCCAAAATCAACGAAGTCCGGCGCGCGGTCGTAGTGAACGCTCTGCAACCCCACGCCGCAATTCGCAGCGCCACAGTGCAGGAAGTCAGTAAACAGTGAACGAAGATAAGGGTGAGGGCGTCGCGATCGCCAATCTGATTGGGACCGATGGGTGCAGCGTTGTTGGTTGGGTGTATCGCTGGAGTACAAGTGAGCTTGCGGTGATGTGGGACGTCTGCGGGCCCAAGCCGGTATCGGAAATCCGGCCGGATCTGACTAAGGAACAGAAGCAGGAAATCGACTTCGACGGTTTGAAGCGGATCAGAAGCGGCGACAGCAAATAGGCTTCTCAGGTAGCCGCCAGTCTATACTGATGGACAGGGTCAGCCGGCATACCAGACATTGGGGCAGCACGCAGCGAATGCGGACTCTGAGCCCATTTTGACCGATGCTGCGGTTTGAACAGAGGTCCGCTTCAATCAAGACGCAGCATCTACCGTGAGCGCCCCTTCGATTTAGCAAACCTGTTCAAGACGTTGCGCGTGATCTGTTCGACTTGGTCGTCCCGCCGAATCAGACCCGCAACCCATTCACAGGTCGCGGCGGTGAAAATCTCGCCCTTGCCACGCAGCCACGAGATGATCATTCCGTTGCCGCGTTTGCAGGCGTCCAAGGTTTCGTGTGTGACCTCTCCGAAAAGCACCTGCGCTTTGAACGCCGCGTCCGCTGACCCGATATAGAGCGTTTCGCCCCAGACCCCTTGATCAGCCTCGATATTGGTGGCGAGCCCCATGGCGAGAATCTCGATTTCCGGGACGGCACCGTCCAAGCATGTGGGAAACGGCAACCCATCTTCGAAACGATAGTCCAGACCGTCGACCTCGTAGCCGAAAATCCGCGAGCGCGCGCCCAGCACGTCGCCATAACCAAGCCCGGCACCCTGAAAGGCCCAATGGTCGTCGCGATAGACCGTAAAGCCGCCAGCGCCACCACCAACACAGTTGCCAAGGCCGGCATAGACGCCACGCAGGGCGTTGACACCGAAGGTCAACGCGCCGGGGCGGTCCACAGGCGCGACCTCGAAGGCCCCCGAGACAAGGTGCTCCTGTTCCGTCCCCATCAAAGGGTCCTGATCCGCGATGTATTTGTAGCAAATCTGTGTTCGGCCTTCGTCTTCGATCCGAGTCTGCCACAGGAAGTTCCCGGCAAACCGCGCGACATGTCCCCCAGCGTCAACATAGGCATCGACAGCATCGCGCATGTCTGCGCTCCAGTATTCATCATGACCCACGAAGACGGCACAGGCATAGCGGTTCAAAAGATCCGGGTCGCGGTGCAAGTCATGCTGGGAAATCACGTCAAATCCATAGCCCTCAGCCTCCGCCCATCGCGCGAAATGACGTTCGTAACTCGCCCAGCCCGCCGAGGCGTATTTCTTGGAATAGCCATAGGCATAGGCCCACTCCATAAAAGGATAGCGCACCATCTCGCCGGGTCTGGTCGGCTGTTCACGCAGCGCGCGAGGCGCGCCCTTGGGCAGTCTGCAAAACCCCCGTGTCCATGGCCGCTGTGTAGATACGATGGGTGAAAAGGCATCGCCATTTGGCCCTGTGATGCCCTCGTAGTGATTGGAGCCGCCCCAGCAGTTATATGCCAGCCAGGTACCCGTCGCACAGACCAGCACATAGGTCGGTGGCGTGGCATCGGGCGCGCTTCTGATCAGGATGATATGGTGTTCTTCCACCATGTCATCGTCTTGCCGGACGCGAAACGTGACCAGATAACCGCCGGGCGCCCAATCATTGGGGATCGTGATTGCATAGGCTTCGGGCCAGCCGCACCCTTTGACCGAGCAATCCCGGGGCGTCGGATGGTGCTCCCCCAGCAGGCCGCTCTTGGTCAGCAACGGCACGTATTCAAGCCCGTCGCGGCCGATCTCAAACTCCCATTCGGCTGCGGTGGTTGACACATGCAGCGCGACACGATCCCCGGGGGCATAGCTCATCTCAGGGGTATAGCCCCAGATTTCCAGCACCCTGTCGTCGCGGGACGGTCCGATGTAATAGTTGTCAAGGATGTGACGCGCTTTGGCGCGGGTGCGGGGCGTGGTCGCCGGTCGGGGCTGATCCTGTGTCATATCGGGTTCTCTTCTTGCTTATTCCGGCAGGTATTTCTCCGACCAGCTGTCCGCAGCGGCCCCACCGTCGATCATGCTTTGGACTTCCGCATCTTCATAGCCAAGGCGTGCAAGGACTTCGCGCGTATCTTGGCCATATTTCGGTGCGGGCCCGGGAATGGTTATGCCGGCTTTCTCGGGCCGTACTGCATTCGGCGCGATAAGGTCGACCCACCGCCCCATCGGGTGTTGATCATGGCGTATCGCGCGAAAGGTCGCCTTGGATATATCGATCTGGCCTTCGCTTTCCCGCTGCAGGGCCGCATCGCGCGTGCCGTGGAGGGAGCCAAGTGGCGTGATCCCCACCGAGCCGCTTGCGAAGGCACGCATCCAGTCTGCAACCGGCCTTTGCGTAAACCGGTCTGCAAGTGCGACCTCCAGATCAGTGCCCTTCAGTCCCGCGAGGTCGGATACATCCGCCACCCGGGTCAGCGCCGCCTCCCGCTCTGTCGGTGCCGCAAAGAACATCCAGCCATCAGCGGCCTCATAGCACCGATAGAATGGCCCCCAGCCACGCACCGCGCGCCCGGAGGGTTCGTCAAAGGGCGCTCGTCCGTCGAAGTCATACATGAACTGCGCCTGTATCATCTCGCCTGCGGCGGCCAAAGACGCGCGGGCAATACCGCCCTTGCCAGTCTTCCTGAGCCGCTCCAGCGCCGCGCCGAGGGCGACACAGGCGCAATACCCTGTCAGTGCGTCGATGGTGCCGAAATGCGCGTGTTCCTCGGGTGTCTCCGGCCCACCGCCAAAGCGGGTCATCACACCGGTCGCCGCCTGCGCGAGGTCGTCATAGCCGAGGTGATCCGATTTCGGCCCCGGGCGCGGTCCGCCCCAGGCATCAAGCTGCACCAGAATGAGACGCGGATTGATGTCCTTCAGTCGCGCTTCGTTCAGGCCCAGTGCGTCAAGTTTTTGGTCAGTGCCGTTCATGGTGATCACATCCGCCTCGGCCACCATTCGCCAAAGAACCTCTTGCCCCTGGTCCGAGCGCAGATCGAGCAGCACGCTTTCCTTGCCGCGCTGCGCATGCAGTCCGAAGACCACCGCATTCCATGGGTCGACCGATGGCCTTACAGGCTGGACGAGCGTGACCTGCGCCCCGAAGCGCGCCAGTGTCGAACCGACGGTCGGTCCGGCAATGACATTGGTTAGGTCCAGCACCTTCAAACCGTCAAGCCAGAGGCCCTTACCGCCGCCGCCCATGGGCATTCGCGGCGACTCTGCAAGAACGGCGGTCAGTTTCTCGCGAAAGCTATCTGGCTCTGGCCCGGCGGTTTTTTCCATCGCACCCGGATCATCCGCCAGCCAAGCGACATTGCCCATCTGCCGCATCTGCCCATGGCGGGGATCGTCAAGAGCGATCACCAGCCCCGAGGCCAACGCATGGGGGTCGGCCAGCCATTCGGCTGTGCTGCGTTGCGCTGTGGCCGGGGCCTTGGCCGCACCGAACAGTTTTTCCCACTCATGCGAAGGACGGGTCAGGAATGCGGCCTTCATCGCATCCGACAGGCGCTTGCGATCGCCTGCCCCCACCGGATAGCTCCGCAAAGCCCATTCCCCGGGCCAATCTGCCTGATCGACATAGACATCGAAATCCGGCAGGTCCTTCAACAGATCGCCAAGCCCGAGAACTTCAAGCACCCTTTGGGGGTGGTTCACGATCGAGCAGGACACGATATAAAACCCGCGCCCGTCTGCACAGGTATAGGTCCGGTAGAACGGATCAAGAAATTCGGACAGCTCGGCAAAGCTCAGGTTGTTGGGCAGACCGTCACGTGCGCGCCGCTCCAGCTCCAGCTCGCGTGGGGATTTGTAGCGGTCGGGGTAGTCCTCGATCTGCTCGCAATTGTAAACCAGCCCCTCCAGCAGGGCAGACGCAAGCGGCACCTCGATGTGGTCACCTCCCATCCGGCTTCGCGCTCCCAGTGCAAAGAGGACCGACATCGCGCCGAATGCGGCACCATAAGCTGAAGCCAGTCCCAGCGGCGTAAAGGAGGGGTTGATCCCCATCAGCCGACGGTTCAACCCCATGTCGGTATACTGCCCGGTGCGTGCCGCGACCACCGCCTCCCAGGCTGCCAATCTGCCGAGCTCGGGATCGGTTGACGCGAAGCCTGGAAGCGACAGCGAAACAATATCAGCGTTCGCCTGTCTAAGCGCGTCCTGCCCAAGCCCCAGCCGCTCCATCACGCCGGGGCGGAAGTTCTCGATCACCACATCAGCGCGGCGCACCAGATCAAGTGCTGTATCGCGCCCGCTTGCAGTCTTGAGATCAAGCGTCAGTGCACGCTTGCCACGCGACAGCATGTCGAAAGCCGGGTCCTTCCACCTTGGGCCAGCTGGCGGATCGATGCGGATAACGTCGGCGCCAAGATCGGCCAGCATCATACCGACCAATGGCCCGGCCAGATAGTGCCCAAAATCAAGGACACGAACGTGGGAAAGTGGACGGTTCTGCATGGTCAAGTGATCCTGTTCCGGTGGGCTACGGCCACCACTCTAGGAAATTGTCTAGGCATGTTTCATACTCATCCTGCCAAATATGAGATCAATTCTGCCAATGCGTTCCATCCACATCTCTGTTTTGCTGTGCGATGCCTTTTCCAACATGGTGCTTGCCTGCCTGCTTGAACCGTTGCGGGTGGTGCGTGACCAAACCGGTGCAGATGTCCGCTGGAACATTCTGACGGATGGCGATCGTGCCGTGAGCAGTTCCAGCGGTCTGAGCGTTTCACCGGAAATGCCGATAACGGACGCGCTTGAGCCCGATCTGGTCATCATCATTGGTGGCGACGCCTTTCGAAACACCAAGGGCGTGACCTCCGCTCGCAGTCTTGGGCGACTGATGCAGGGTGCCACGGTGATTGCAGCTGATACCGGTGCCTGGATTCTGGCGCGGGGTGGGTTCCTGAACGCTCGGAAAGCCACGTTGCACTGGCAGCTACTTGAGGAATTTGCCGAGGAGTTTCCTAAGGTTGAGGTTCTCCCTGATCGCCATGTGCAGGATGGCCGGTTCTGGACATGCGGCAGCGCGGCAGCGGCTTTAGATCTGATGCTGCTGTTCATTCGGGAGCGGTTCGGTGCCTCCGTCGCATTTGACGCTGGTGCAATGTTCCTGCACGACAACGCCAGACGGCACGGCGCCTCCTATCCCGATCAGGCATTATCGCAAGCCGTGTCCCCAAAGCTCAAACGCGTCGTCGTGCTCATGTCGGAAGCACTCGAGACAACGCAACCTGTCCCTTCACTGGCGGAGCAGGCAAATATATCCGAACGGTCCTTGCGCCGTCTGTTCTGGACGGAATTGCAGACCACGCCGGGGCGCTACTACTTGCTTCTTCGTCTAGCCCGCGCCCGCGAGCTGCTTCGATACAGCGACATATCACTCGATCAAATCGCCTTGCGTTGCGGGTTTGCCAATGCGACCACCCTGACACGTAGTCTGCGCAAAAATTTCTCATCCGATCCGCTTCGGGATCGTTAGACAAATCCGTGACCATTCCAGCCTACGCTTTCGCAAAACACGCCAAAAGCGTGAACGACGCATTTTCGAGCTCCGCTAAGCGTGACTTTCTCAAATCGGTATCTGCCAAAGCGGCCATTGGAAAGCTCGCCTCAAATGGCGGCTTCGTCTAAGGTTTGTGGCTGCTGTCAGCGTGAGCTGCAGCGGCGACAAATCTGACAAGGAGGAAAGCGCGGGCGGATCTCGGAGCTATGGGGATTGAGCGTTACGGCTGCATCGCCTGAGGAGCAGAGCGAACCACATTGTGATGACAGGCCGCGCAGATAAGTCGGTTTTCCCAACAGGACACGGCCGACCAGTGCTCCGTCCTGCCGCTACTGGCCTGGTGCAACGCGGGGTCTGGTGAGGTGGCCGCACTGACTGGTCCGGTGTTTGCACAGGAAAGCGCCGGGTTTTTGCGTCGTATCATGCGGCGTTCTCCCGTGGCGGTGCGCGGGATCTGGGTGTTTGGCCCCGTGTGAAGGTCTCGATGACGATCATGGCGCCGTCGCACTTTGGGCAAGGCTGATGGGCATCAAGACCTGCGGGGTTGTCACTTTCCCCCTCGACTGGCGTTTGGCCGGGTTTTGGTTCTGTATTGAGCAAACGCCTGATCTCCGCGATCCGGTCACGACGGATTCCATTGGCCAGGAACCCTGTGTGGCGGATGCGATGGAAGCCAGATGGCAGGACATGGATCAGGAACCGCCGGATGAACTCGCCCGTGGGCAGGCGCATGACCTTCATCCGGTCGCCGCGCTTGATGCGGTAGTCTTTCCATCGGAACGCGACGGTCTCGGCATCCGCGCTGACGAGGCGGTGGTTCGAGATCGCGACCCGGTGGGTGTATCGGCTCAGATAGGCCAGCACCGCCTCTGGCCCGCCGAAGGGTGGCTTGGCATAAACAACCCAGCTGGCTTTGCGCAGCGGCGCGAGATGGGAGGCGAAGGCATCGGGATCGGCCAGTCCGGCCAGTTCCCCGAAGAAGGCCAGCTTGCCCGTTTGGTGCAGTCTGATCAGCCCTTCGAGGAACAAACGCCGGAACAGCTGCGACAGGACCTTCACCGGCAGGAAGAACCCCGGGCGACAGGCGACCCAGCGGGACCCGTCCGGCGACAGCCCGCCACCCGGCACAATGACATGCACATGCGGGTGGTGCGTCATCGCCGAGCCCCAGGTATGCAAGACCGAGGTCATACCGATCCGCGCACCAAGGTGTTTTGGATCGGCCGCAATGGTCAGCAGAGTCTGCGCGGATGCCTTGAACAACAGACCATAGACCTCCGCCTTGTTCTGGAAGGCAATGTCCGCAATCTGGGCCGGCAGCGTGAACACCACATGGAAGTATTCAACCGGCAGAAGGTCTTCGATGCGCGCCTGCATCCAGTCTTTTGCGGTTGCTCCCTGACACTTCGGGCAGTGCCGATTGCGGCAGGAGTTGTATGCAATGTGCTGGTGATCGCACTCTGTGCAGGCAGCGACATGCCCGCCGAGAGCGGCGGTGCGGCAGTTCTCAATCGCGGACATGACCTTCAACTGTGGAAGGTTCAGGTGTCCGGCATGTTCGCGGCGATAGGCCGGCCCATGATCGCGGAAGATATCCGCGACCTCCAGTCTGGGACGAGGCATCGGATCCGGGGTCTATCCGGCACCGGCCTCCCGTCGCACCAGCAGGTCGAGCGGGCTGGTCACATCCCGGATCGTCTTGATCGCCACCTTGGTATAAATCGTTGTGGTCTCCAGCTTGGCATGGCCCAGCAGCACCTGGATCACCCTGATATCCGTCCCTCCCTCCAGCAGATGCGTGGCAAAGCTGTGTCGCAGCGTATGGGGCGAGACCCGCTTCTTGATCTCTGCAAAATCACAGGCCACTCCGAAGGCCCGGTTGAACTGCCGCGTCGAGATCGGGTCGACCCGGTTGCGGCCCGGGAACAACCAGCCCGCTGGCCGTGCTTCGCGGTAATAATCGCGCAGCAGCACAAGCAGGCTCGGCGACAGCATCACGTGGCGATCCTTGCGGCCCTTGCCTTGGTCGATGCGGATCAGCATCCGGTCGCTGTCGATGTCGCCGATCTTGAGATGTGTGACCTCGCTCGCTCGGAGCCCGCCACCGTAGGCCACGCTGAAGGCAGCCCGGTATCTCAGCCCCGGTCCAGGTGCCGCTTCGAGAATGCGGGTGACCTCCTCGGCGCTGAGCACAACCGGGATCTTCTTCGCCGCCCTCTGATACCGCATGTGCCGCTTCATCTCCGGACGCGGGCAGGTGGTCGCGTAGAAGAAACTCAGAACCGTCAGCCGGTTGTTGAAGGTCGGTGCGCCGACGCCCTTCTCCTTCATGTCCAGCTGGAACGCGCGCAATTCCTCGGGTGTCGCGCTATCCGGCGAATGCCCCAGAAACCCTGTAAAATCGCGCATCGCCCGCAAATACATCGTCTGGGTTTTTGGCTGCAGCCCCTTGATCCGCATATCTTCAATAAAACGGCGGCGCAGCGGTGGGATATGTTGCTCTGACATTGAAACCTCCTGTCGTCAGATTGAGAAGGCCTCAATCGTCCGACAGGTTGGTCAGTTCGCAAAATCCATGCAGTTCACATCAGCACGCAACACCCACCACAAGCACCAATACCGCGAGAGCGGTTTCGTCCTTGTCCGCTCTCCCGACCTTGCTACCGACAGCAGCGAATGGCCGCTACTTGAGTAACTCAGCATGCTCAAATTTCCGCAGCTTGATGGCACCGCTGTTATTGTCAGCGCTAGTAGTTCACCTGTTCGAAGCCATAGTTGCCCTCATAGTCACGCCACTCGACGAATACGGATCGGTGATAAATGCCGGGGCAATGCTCGCCCCAGCGTTCAAGACCTACGTGAGCCGAAGGAAGGGCAGTGACCGAAGACCTCTGCCAAGAGAAATCGCCTTGGGTCCCGTAAGTGCCGAGGACCACGGTCGCGCTGCGATTGCAGTCACCGTCACGACCGGATTCGTGCTGACGGGCATAGCGAACATCAAAGACGCGGATGGACCGCACAAAGTTGAACTCAGGTCCGCTGATATCGATGTCCGCGCGATCCTGAACAAGCCGGAGTGCCTGGTCGGTGGGAACGAGATCATGGACTTGCAAGGATTGGAGCGGTCGACGGCTGTCCGTCTGGTAAAATGCTTCAAAGATGCGGCCAGCGCTGCTGAATGGCCGATCGCTCTCATAGGAAGCGCCCATGGGACAGCGCCAGATCTGCAGCGGCGGTTCCACCGGCCAGGGCGTAATCCGCCGGATGAATTCGGCGCGAGCTCGTGCGCAAGGCACGGAAGCAGGCCAGCCACCAGACAAGCATAAGAGGATCGCGCAATCGATTGGGTATGTCTGCGCGCGCGCAGGTGTCGGCAGCAAAAAACTTGTCGCAGTCAAAGCGACAGCGAGCGAGGGAAGGAGTTTCTTAGGTAAATGTCGCATTCTGCGGAACCCTCTGTGACAAGGCTCAGCATACATACGATAATATACTATCGCAACACTAAGTACAAAGACGCATAATTGAGTTTATGTTAACCAACTGGCGCCCTGAGCCGCTAAAACATTACGATTTGATAATGCCCCGGCAAGGGCAGTGCCACCGTACCAAAGTTACTCCTTTGCGAAAGGAGCGACCATGTTCAGAACTTTCGGATTGCTCTTGGGTCTCGCAACTGCTGTAGTTCTTTTGTTTATGGTTTCGAACAGATGCTGTCTTCTGCGAAGGCATCTGATTGAAAGCTACTCTACCTTTCACTTGCCCAGGCGATTGCCGCCTTCATTTCCGCCGGGTCGAACTAACGGAGTTCTGCCGTGGTCAGCACGTCGGCGAACCTGGTTCCCCACTCCAACAAAGCCCCTTCGCCCACCACAGCGACGCGGCGGAAGTCATTCCTATGGGCTGTGTCGATTTTCAGAACTTCGAGCAGAGCGGACGGCCCATCGTAGCCTTCGAACCTCGTGAGATCGAGAACCAGGCCGGGCTTACTTGTCTCTTGCAGGCGCTCATGAAGCAGGGCGTGCATCCGTTTCAGGTCGCTTTCGCTGAGCTTGCCCTCGCAGGCGAGGCCAATCGTGTCGTCATGAGCTGTCAGTGTCTCGGTGAACATGGTTTTCCTCCTCTTTTTCCGGTTTGCCGTGACCGTAAAGGTCAGCGTTTTCGTGTGCGCGGTCTTCGTGCTCAAATTCCAGACTCGAATGACCGATGCTGAAATCGTCCTTCAGCCGGTCCTTGATCGCGGCCTTGATCTTTTCGATTTGACCCCAGCCGTCCGCTGTCAGCACGACGTGGCAGTCCAGAGCCGCCTCGTGCTCCTGCATCTGCCACAGATGCACGTGATGAACGTCCGCGACACCATCCACACCCCGCATCGCCTGAACGACGGTTTCATTATCGATGTCCGGTGGACTGCCGAGCATCAGCGTCCGAATCGGACCGCCGATCTCGGTAAATGCGAGGTAGAGGATGTAGAGAGCGATGCCGATGGTGATCGCCGGGTCGACCCACCGCATGTTGTAGAGGAGGATGAGCGAGCCGCCGATGATGACCGCCACGGAGGCCAAAGCGTCCGATAGGTTGTGCAGGAAGAGCGCACGGATGTTCACGCTGCCTTTCTGCATCGAATAGGTGAGCAGCGCCGTCAACGTGTCGACGACCAGTGCCACACCGCCCAGGATCACCACCGTCCAGCCCTGTACCTCTGGTGGGTCGATCATGCGCATGCCACCCTCGTAGATCAGGTAGAAGCCGATCAGGATAAGTGTCGTGTAGTTGATGAGCGCTGCGACGATTTCTACCCGCCCATAGCCGAAGGTCATGCGCTTGTCCGCCGGGCGGCGAGCGATCTTACGCGCGAAGAAGGCGATCACCAGCGACGCCATGTCCGAGAAATTGTGGAGGGCATCCGCGATCAGCGCGAGGCTGCCGGAAAGGATCCCGCCGACGATCTGCGCGACCGTCAGGAGGCCGTTGGCCCAGATGGCGATGGAGACGCGACGATCACCGGATTGAGGATCGATGTGGGCGTGGCCGTGATCATGCGGCACGGTTCGTCTCCTCATGGCGGTGGTTCGGCCGATCGAATCCGGGGACCGGCGGCAAGATTCCGCGGCGGATGCGGCGAACCCTGGCATTCATCCAGTGACGGATGACGTGGCGATAGAGCAAGTCGCGCACAAATCCGAAGTTCTGGCGGTGATTGACCCATCCGTCGCCCAAGTCCACCTCTACCCAGGAGTGGAGGATTTCGGACGGCGCGAGGGGATAGACGAGTTCCGGAACGACGCCTCTCTGAAGCGCCTTGTGGATTGTGAACCCGTGCAGTCGGCAGCGAACTCCCACGCCACGCAGCAGGGCCATGAGGAGCGTGCCCTTGGTGTTGCACTGCCCGTGGCCATCTGCGAGGACCTCGGACGCCGGAATGTCGTCGGCGCGGTTGTAGCCGAAGGTAATCTCGTTCCTGACGAAATCGTAGATGGCCCCAATTCGGTCGTCGCTGGGAAGGTCTGCCCAGCCGCGCTCCTCGATCAGTTTTGCAATTGAGGTCGCGTCAAAATCCAGCAGCCGGGTTTTGGCCAAATGAGGGTCGGCGGGGTTCACGGGATACCTCCTCGAATCGTTCACGAGAATATGTAGTTGCTACAGTCACTGTAGCTTCAAGCCCCGATTTCAGGCCGAGTCCTTGGTTACCTGATCGTCATTGTGCACCGCCTTGTGGTGTTCACCATGCGCGTCTCTCAGGATTCCGACGCCACCCCAGGCCGCGATGCCGGCGACAATCACGCCCACGACAAGGTCCGGCCAATTCGTTCCGAGCCAGGCTACGAGCCCGCCTGCGACGACGATTCCGAGATTGGCCGCGAAGTCGTTCCAGCTGAACGTATTCGCCGCTCGGATGTTTACGTCTGGATCGCGAAGCCGTGCCAGCAGCCAGACGCAAAGTGCGTTGATGGCCGCCGCTACCAGCGCCATGACAATCATGATCGTGCCAAGAGGATCCGATCCGCCGACGTAGCGGCGCCACGCGTCATACAGGATTCCAAGGGCGAAGAGGATCAGCAGGCCGCCCGAAACGTTCGCCGCTCCGCGCTTCCACTTGGCGGAGCGGGACAGCGCGAAGAGGCTGATCGCGTAGACGAAACTGTCCGACAGATTGTCGAGGCCATTGGCGATAAGCGCGCTTGACTCGCCGAATGCGCCCGAGGCGAAGAAAGCGACTGCCAGCCCGATGTTGAGACCCAGCACGATCCAGAGTGTGCGTCTTTCCGTTGCGTTTCTCTGCTCCGCCATGCCGGGTATCCAAATTAGTGAATTGCCAATGAGTAACTAACACCGGGCTTTTTGCGTTCCGATCAAAGGTCGTCGAAATTGCTCAGGCGCCGATCTCTTCATGGTCGGTCAGGCATTCGGAATGGTCGCGCAGTACCTCGAGCACACGGCAATCAGAAGTCTGTCCGCCGCTGCACTCATGCACCATCCGCTTCAATTCCGTCCGCAGCGCCTCGAGCCGCGCCAATCGTTGCTCGACCTGTTTGAGTTGCCGACGGGCTATTGCATCCGCCTCAGCGCAGGACTTTCCCGGATGATCGCTGAGATCGAGGAGCTCACGGATCGCGTCCAACGAGAACCCCAGTTGCCGTGCGTGCCGGACGAATGACAAGCGGTCGAGTTCGGCGTCGCCATAGCGTCGTTGGCCCCCCTCGGTCCTGCCGGGCTCAGGCATAAGTCCGATCTGCTCGTAATACCGGATGGTCTGCACCTTTGTTCCGGTCTTCTTCGCCAGCGTCCCAATCGTCAGCATTTCCGCTCCCCACATTACCTACAGTGGGTGTAGCTTTATGCGGTGCGCATCACAAGCTTCACCCGAGTTTCACAGATCGGTGATTGTTGGCCGATCGATGACAATCACGCTTGAACCTACAGTAGCTAGAGGATGTAAACGCACACAAAATATAGAATCAGGTTCGGGCGGAGCGGCGTGAGGCTTTCAGGTCTTCAGAAGGTATTGTGGGTGTTGGCGGGCGCGGCGGCGTTCGTTTTCATCTGGCTGTTGCTATGGTCCGACTACCGTGCCGATCTTGCCCGCACCGAGAGTGAACCACCGTTTCTTGCTGATTTCGAACTGACCGATCATCGCGGCATGGTCCAAACGGACGAAGATTTCGCAGGGCGCTGGATGCTGGTCTTCTTTGGCTTCACCAATTGCCCCGACGTCTGTCCGACAACACTGTCCGAAGTCGCGGCCGTGATGGAGGGCCTGGGCGATGAGGCAGCAATGGTTCAGCCGATTTTCATAACGATTGATCCGGAGCGGGATACGCCGACTGCACTTGCCGAGTATGTGCCCCTGTTCGACGCAGGGATCATCGGGCTGACCGGTACACCGGAGCAGATCGCCGCGACATCCGAAACCTTTCCGATATTCTTTGAGCGGATCGAGCAGGCGACTGCGCCGGGCGGATACACGATGGGTCACACGTCGCATCTTTTCCTTTTCGACACGCAAGCAGGCTTCGCGGACTCCTGGCCCTACGGCACGCCCGCCGAAGAGATCCTCGCCGATCTGAGACAGAGGATCTGATCGTCATGACCCGACTTTCCGGAGAGACGGCCCTTGGCCTGGCCTGGATCATCGCGCTCACCGCGTCGCTTGCCGTGCTCTTCATCGGCGAGGTTCTGGGGCAGACACCTTGCGTGCTCTGCTGGTTCCAGCGTGCCTTCATGTTCCCCTTGGCCATCATCCTCGGGCTTGGGCTGTGGTGGCAGGATCGGCGCGTGGGTCGCTACGGGATCGCGCTGGCTTTGGGCGGTGCCGCCGTCGCGCTTTGGCACTTGGGCCTCTATGTCGGCGTTATCCCCGAGCGTATCCAGCCCTGCACGGCGACCGGCCCATCCTGTACCGACGACAATCAACTGGTCTTCGGCATTCCGATTCCTTTGATGGCGCTCGTCGCCTTCGCGATGATCGGTCTGCTGTCGGCTCTCTCACTGAAGGAAACACAAAAATGAAACGACGCGGCCTCATCCTGTCCGTTCTCGCGCTCGGGGTCGCCGGTTTCGGCGGTGCCGCCTGGTATGCCACCCGCCCCGACCCGATTGCCGCGTCCGATCCCATCGACCCTGAAATGGCCGACGCGCTGATCCGACCCTATTCCCCGATCCTCGGGCCCGAGGATGCGCCCGTAACCATCGTTGAATTCTTCGACCCGGCCTGCGAGGCATGCCGCGCTTTCTATCCGGTCGTCGAGGATATCATGGCGGAGCACGGAGACGCGGTGCGCGTTGTAATCCGCTATACGCCTTTTCACGGCGAGGCGTCGGTAGAAGCGATCCGTGTGCTCGAGGCGGCGCGCATGCAGGACGTGTTTGAACCTGTGCTCGAGGCAGTCTTGCGAGAGCAGCCCAGATGGGCGTCTCACGGGACCCCGGCACCCGGATTGATCCTTGAGATTGCAGCAAGCGGAGGTCTGGATGTCGAAGCTGCCCGGACACAGATGCTGGCCCCCGGTGTTGTGGCGGTGCTCAACCAGGACCGCGCCGATGTCGAGACAGTCGGGGTCCGCCAAACGCCCACGTTCTTCGTGAACGGCAAGCCTCTCGATCCGTTCGGTGAGGCCGAATTGCAGAGGCTGGTGGCAGTGGAAGTTGCGGCAAGCCAAAGCTGATTTGCGGAGGCAGGAGAAACGAGTGGTGAAGAAGTTGAGATATACCAATGCATTGGCCGTGCTTTTGACGGTTGCAGGGCTGTCGGCCCCCGCACTGGCCGGTTCGGAGGATGTCGTGGTCGAGAATGCGTGGTCCCGCGCCTCGATCGGCGTCAACAGGCCAGGTGCCGCCTATATGACCGTGCGCAACACGGGTGAAGACGCCGTTACGCTGACCGGACTTGCGACACCGCTGGCAATGATGCCCGAGATCCATGAGTCGAAAACCAACTCCGATGGCGTCAGTTCCATGGCGCCTGCAGGCGAGATCACGATTGAGCCCGGCCAAAGCGTGGCATTGGAGCCGGGCGGGTTGCACGCCATGCTCATGAAGCTGCAAGAGCCGATGACCGAAGGCGAGAATTTCCCGCTGACACTGACCTTCTCGGATGGCGGCAAGGTGACGGTCGAGGTCCCAATCCTCGGAATCGCCGCGCGTGGACCGGAGGGCTGATGCAACGTCGGCAGCTCCTTCTATACGGCGCAGCCGGTGCCGGCGTTCTTGGCCTGACGCTCTTCGTGGGCTGGTGGCGGGTGGACGGGCCCGGTGCGCCTGAACCAAAAGGGCAGCGGCCCCTGCCCCTATCGGCGATGGAGTTCCGGCTGACCGACCACGAGGAAAATGAGGTAGGGCCTGGCAACCTGATCGGTCGTCCCACAATGGTGTTTTTCGGGTTCACCTACTGCCCGGACGTCTGCCCGACGACCCTATCGGATATTTCCGGCTGGCTTGAGGAACTGGGCGACGAAGCATCAGAGATGAACGTGGTCTTCATCACGGTCGACCCGGAGCGGGACACGGTCGAGGCCATGGCCGAATATGTCGGCTATTTTCATCCGGTCATTCGTGGCTGGACGGGGCCGGAAGACCAAATTGCCCGCGCTGCAGAAGGGTTTCGTGCCTCATTTGAGCGCGTCCCGACTGAGGGCGGCGGCTATACGATGAACCATACGGCAAGCGTATTCCTGTTCGATGCCGAGGGTGAGCTCGTCACCATGATCGACTATCACGAGCAAAGAGAATTCGCGGTGCCGAAGATCCAGCGCGCACTGACAGAAGACGTAGAGGGGGCAACATGAAGATAAGAACTGTCTTGGCGGCCGTTGCGGTCGCAGGCGCATTTTCGGTGACCGCCATCGCCATCTCTGGCGTTCTGTCCAAAGAACCGGTGCCCCCTGCGATTGCTGAAGCGACCCTCTGGACTCCCAATCCGCTTGCGCCGCCTCGGATTACCGAAACCAATTCGGTCCGCCCTACACTCGCCCAGGCGGATATCGCATTCGAGTTCAGACCCCGGCCGCTCCTGACCGTTTCCCCCGCTGATACCTCCTTGCCATCTATCGAGCCCCCGCTGGTCACCTGGTCGCGGGAGATTGCGTCCGGCGAGACGCTTGATGCGGTCCTTTCCGATGCGGGGCTGGATGCTTCGGATCGCGCCGAAATCGCCTTGGCGATTGGCACGGAATACGATCTGCGCCGTCTGCGTCCGGGTCACATCATTACGGTGGTTTCCACAACGGACGACAACCCGCGTCGTGTAGAGCTCGCCGTCGAAGACGGTGTCCGGATAGAGGCGGTCTTCGGCGAACAGCTTGCCGCCCGCGTGTTGGACCCGGATCCCGAATTGGTGACTTTCGCCGGCGAGGCGGTGATCGAGAGCTCGATTTTCGCCGCCCTGAACACGGCAGACATCCCCGCCCGTTTTGCGGTGGACCTGGCGCAGATGCTGGGCGGCACCGTGGATTTCCGTCGTGATCTTGCGGGTGGCGAGACGATGCGCCTCCTTTGGCGCGAGGCCCGAGACGGGAACAAGAGGATTGGTCAGCCCGAGCTTGCCTTTGCCGCACTGGATATCGATGGCTCGGTCTATGAAATCGTCTGGCCGAACGACGGCAGCGGCCAAGCGACGATCTATGTCGACGGAGAAGTCCTGCGCGTGTTTGCGCAACCGGTCGAAGGTGCACGGCTGAGTTCTGTGTTCGGGCGCCGCACCCATCCGGTCTACGGCAATGTACGGATGCACACAGGAGTCGACTTCGCGGCGGCGCGCGGCACGCCGGTACAGGCGACGGCGCCGGGCCGCGTTAGCTTCATCGGCCGACGCGGTGGGTATGGCCGGGTCGTCGAGATCGCTCATGGCTCCGACACCCTGACGCGCTATGCGCATCTGAGCGCCGTACCGGACGGGCTCACACAAGGGCAACGCGTGATGGCCGGAGATATGATCGGGCGGGTCGGTGCGACGGGTACCGCGACAGGCCCCAACCTACATTACGAAGTGCTGGTGGACGGTCGCCCAACCGACCCTCTCTCTGACGACCGATTGGCAGAGGCGGCCGAGCGTGAAGCGGACGACACGGCCGCGCTTGAGCGACTGCGTGAGGCGCGTTCACTTCTTGCTGAGAGGCTCGCCAGCGAATTTGCACAGACGACAACCGAAAGGCTTTGATCCATGAAACGATTTACTCCCGCCCTTGCCATCGCATTTGCCTTGCTTCCTGCGGCGCAGGCCGTCGCAGAGGCGATTCAGATCGACGTCCGGAAGACAAACGGCTGCGGCTGTTGCCTGTCCTGGATGAAGCACCTCGAGGAGAATGGCTTCGCGCCGATGGGCGAGGACATGTTCGGAGGATCTCTTGTGCGCTTCAAACTCGACAATGGCGTGCCGCAGCGCATGGTCTCCTGCCATACGGCTTTGGTCGACGGCTATGTGATCGAGGGCCACGTGCCGGCGGCTGACATCCAACGCCTGCTGGAGGACCGGCCAGACGCGGTAGGCCTGGCGGTGCCGGGAATGCCCTACGGGTCGCCCGGCATGGGACCGGAGGACGACCGGGAGGCTTACGATGTCTTCCTGATCCACGAAGACGGATCGACCGAGGTCTACACCAGCTACTCGGCTCCTGACTGAACTCGCGGCAGAACCTTAACAATTGGAACCCCTCTCCCCCATAGCGCTTGGCTTTCTTGGAAGCCTGGCCGCCGGATCGCTGACCGCGGTCGGGGCGGTCCCCGTTCTTTTTGGGCGCATCCCGTCCCGGGCCACGCGCGATCTGCTGCTTGGCTTCGCGGCGGGTGTCATGCTCGCGGCTTCGTTCTTCTCGCTGATCATCCCGGCTCTCGACGCAGCTGAAGGACAGTTCGACAACGGTGCTCTCCCGGCGGCCATCGTATGTGTTGCGATCCTGCTTGGCATGGGCGCGATCGCTCTGATGAACGAACGGCTACCGCATGAACATTTCAAGACGGGGCGGGAAGGTCCCGACGCCGCATCGCTGCGGCGCGTCTGGCTTTTCATCATCGCGATCACTATCCACAATTTTCCCGAAGGGCTTGCCGTCGGCGTCGGGTTCGGGGCTGACGGTTTGTCGGGCGGGTTGCCACTTGCGATCGGTATTGGATTACAGAATGCCCCCGAAGGTCTGGCGGTGGCGGTTTCGTTGCTCGGCGAGGGCTATTCCAGGCTTCGCGCCTGGGGCATCGCCGCTCTGACCGGTCTCGTCGAGCCCGTCGGTGGACTTCTCGGCGCAGGGATTATCAGTCTTTCGCAACCGCTGCTGCCCTGGGGTCTCGCCTTCGCAGCAGGTGCGATGCTCTACGTCATCAGCCACGAGATCATTCCGGAAACCCACCGATCCGGCCATCAGAACAGGGCGACGCTCGGCCTCGCCGTTGGTCTTGTGATCATGTTGTTCCTCGACGTCTGGCTGGGATAAGCTGATGAGAACTTGCCTCTTCGTCGGTCTGCTTGCTGCGCTGATCGCCTTTCTTGTCGATCAGGCAACGAAGGCAATCGTTGTGTCCAATGCGACTGTTCTTAGTTCCGGCGTATCGGTCTTTCCCGGCTTCAATCTCATCTACCTGCGCAATGACGGAGTGACCTTCGGGCTTCTCGGCGGCGCGCCGTGGTGGAGCCTTGTCTTACTGGCGCTTGGCATCTGCGTCTGGCTGGCGTTCATGCTGGTCCGTACCAGCAGCCGGGTCGAGGCCATTGCCTATGGTGCGATCATCGGCGGTGCACTCGGCAATATTCTGGACCGCCTGCGCTATCGTGCGGTGACGGATTTCCTCGATTTCTACATCGGGACGGCGCACTGGCCTGCCTTCAACATGGCCGATGTTTTTGTGGTTGGCGGCGTGATGCTGCTGCTCATTGCGCCGTGGGTTGGCGCTCGACTTCAGACCGATTCATGAAGCCGGGATTGCCGCAGTTCGTTAGTGAGGACCTGAACCTGTTCCAGCGCATGGGTCTTGCCCTTGCTGCCGGCGGATTGACGGTTTTGACTCTTCCGCCGTTTTCTTGGCTCATCGCGGTCCCTGTCGCCTTCTCCGTGCTCTTTATCGTTCTCCGGAACATCTCAACCTCGCGCGCTTTCCTTGTCGGTTGGGCTTTCGGACTGGGCCAATTCGGGATTGGAATTTCCTGGATCGCCGAGAGCTTTTACGTCGATGCCGAACGTTTCGGCGCACTGGCGATTCCGGCGGTCGCGGGTCTGTCCGCCGGACTTGCCATCTTCCCGGGCATGGCGGCGATGCTTTTTGCCGCCATCATGCAGCGCCGAGCTGTCGGCGGCATTGCGGCGGGCCTGCTGTTTGCAACCTGCTGGGTGGCCACGGAATGGCTGCGGGGTCATGTCCTGACAGGGTTTCCCTGGAACCTTGCCGCTTATGCCCTTGTCGACTATGCCGCCCTGCGCCAACCCGCCGCCTGGGTCGGAAGCTACGGTTTGGGCTTTCTCACGGTCTTCATCGGCATATTGCCAGGTGTGTTGACTGTGGCGGCGCCAAAGAGACGCGCGCCTGTTCTCGTGCTCTTCGCCGTTGCTGTGGCGGGTTTCTGGGTTGGCGGTGCGCTTCGGTCAGGGCAGGACGTGCCGCCGACAGACGTTGCTTTGCGCATCGTCCAAGGCAATGTGCCACAAGTCGAGAAGTGGGTACCGGGCAGCCGCCAGCGAACCTTGGAAAAATACCTGGGCTTGTCCGCGCAACCCGGACGTTTCGATTTGCTGCTTTGGCCGGAAACGGCCTTCCCCGGCTTTCTGGACGAAGATGCTGCGGCACGCGCGCGGATATCTGCAGCTTTGCCAGACGGCAGGATCCTACTGACAGGTGCGCCTGACCGAGTGGAGGGCGATGGGGGAACCAGATATTTCAACACGGTTCAGGCCTATGACGGCAGCGGCGAGGTTCTGACGGGGTATGCAAAACATCATCTTGTTCCGTTCGGGGAATATGTGCCCCTGAAAGGCTGGCTGCCCATCGAGCGGCTGACCGAAGGGTTGGGCGATTTCACGCCGGGACCAGGGCCGCGCACGCTGGCGATCCCTGGCGCGCCTCTGGTCGCGGTGGCGATCTGTTACGAGATCATCTTTCCGGGCCACGTGGTCGATGACCTTTTCCGCCCCGACTGGATATTCAACGCCACAAATGATGCCTGGTTCGGAACCAGCATCGGACCCGAGCAGCACCTCGCCTCCGCGCGGATGCGCGCGGTCGAGGAGGGACTTCCCGTGGTCCGGGCGGCCAACACTGGGATATCCGCGATCATCGACGCCAATGGAAATGTCGTCGCGCGTCTTGATACCGGGGAAACAGGCACCATTGATGCCGGCCTGCCGGGCGCGCGTACTCCAACGCCCTATGCGCGGTTCGGCGACTGGACCTTGTTGGTTCTTGTTTTTGGGTGCTGGGTCTTCGGCTGGCTGGCCAGTTTGCTCGGACGAGATCCCGATGCGCGGCATTTTGGAACGGAGGTATCCTGATGCTTGTGATCGTGAGCGCTATCGGAGGCGCGATCTGGGGTGGCTATCTGGCACGACGGAGGAGGGGGAATCACCTGGATATCCTCCAATATGCGGTAGCGTCTGCGATCGCCTTCGGACTTGTCGCCCTGTTTGCAACCATCGTGCTGTCGCGGGTTCTCGGCTAGCGAGCTTCGAAATTGCGCAAACGTGTCAGCGGCTTGAAGACCTGATAGCTCGAGGTCCCGATAGAGAATCGCGCGAATGTGCATCTAGGCGAGCTCATTTCTGATTGAGCCGTCGCTCGAACGCCTCCAATGTCGTCCCGCTGACGTGATGCTCGATCCCTTCCGCATCGCGTTCCGCGGTCTCTTCGTCGATTCCCAGGCTCAGAAGAAAGGCGACGACGACCCTGTGGCGGCGTCGACAGATCTCCGCGAGGTCCTGCCCGGCATCGGTGAGGAATATCGCGCGGTATGGCTCCCGCCGGACCAGACCAGCAGCCTTGAGCCGCGAGATGTTCTTGGTCACGGTCGGCGGCTTCACGCCAAGCCGCTCGGCGATCTCGACCGGTCTGGCCTCCCCGCGCGTCTCGATCAGTTCCGCGATCAGTTCGACGTAATCCTCCGCCATCTCGCTTTCATGTGCCTGACGCACGGTCGCAAAGCCATCGGCCTGCGCCTCGGGAGCCCGGTCGACCGCTTCGAATGGCTCACGCCCTTGTGATTGTAGCTTTGTCATACTCGGGACTTTGCAGCGAAACAGCGGGATTGACAACTTGTTTGCTTCGGGTAGATAAGTTAGCCATGTCTAACTTTTTACTTTGGAGGCCGTGGTGATGCGAAATATTATGAGAGTGCTGCTCGCCACACTCGCAAGTGCGCTCCTCCTGTCCGGACCTGTCGCCGCGACGCCGGCCAAGGAGGCGCCTTGGCTTCCCGAGGCAGCGGCCTACCGTCTGACGCTCTTTCTTGGAAATCTCGAGCCTCTGCCCTGGGACGACATCGAGACCGCCTGGACGGAACCCTACCGGGGTTCGGAATTCTCTGTCGGGGCGCTGGCGTGGCTGGACCGCAAAAGCGATATCGAGCTACCGAAACCGCCGGATCAATGACCGTGCGCCAGTGCTCCTTTCGCCATCTGCTCGCCCACCGGTTCTCCGCCTGAAGGCCCGGCCTCAACCTGATGGCCGTTCAGGAGCCGAAGTGCGTTGGCGACCACCAGCAGAGACACGCCTACATCCGCAGCAATGGCGCCCCACATTGAGGCCATACCGAACGCGGTCAGCCCGACGAACAGCGCCTTGGTCGCCAGCGATATGCCGATATTCTGGTGGATGATCGTCATGGCACGGCGCGAATGGCCGATAAGCCAGGGTACCTTGCCGATGTCGTCGGTCATCAGCGCGATGTCGGCCGTCTCGATCGCGGCATCCGATCCGACAGCGCCCATGGCGATGGCATAATGCGCCCGCGCCATGGCCGGTGCGTCATTCACACCGTCGCCGATCATCGCCACCATGTCGTGGCTTTCGACGAGTTCCTCAATGGCCGTCACCTTGTCTTCTGGCAAAAGTTCGGCGCGCACCTCGTCGATGCCGACTTCGGCTGCCACCGCGCGCGCGGTGCGTTCGTTGTCGCCCGTCAACATCACGATGGTCTTCACACCCTGCGCATGCAGACGCGCAACGATCCCCTTTGCATCTGGGCGGATGCGGTCGCGAAGCTCCAGTACGCCGGTCACGCCGGTCTCGTCACCCACGGCAACGAGGGTGCTCCCTGCCCCTTCGATCCGATCCCGCAGATCCGCCGGAATGGCATTGCCGAACCCCTTCTCTTCGGCGAAGCGATCCGAGCCGAGCCAGATAGCGCGCCCGTCGGCGCGTCCTTCCAGACCGCGCCCGGGCACGGTACGGGTGTCCTCTGCGGCAGACACGGAAACACCATCGGCTTCGGCGCGCGAGAGGATGGCGCGTGCCAGCGGGTGTGAAGACCGCGCCTCCAGGCTTGCTGCCAGCGCCATGAGATCGCGTGCGGAAACGCCGACCAGTGGGTGAACCGCCGCCACCTCAGGCTCGCCCATGGTGATCGTCCCGGTCTTGTCCATCGCCAGTGCCGTGGTCCGCCCCGGCGCCTCGACATAGGCGCCGCCCTTGATGAGCACCCCCGCCCGTGCCGACGCGGTCAGCGCTGCCACGATGGAGACCGGCGTAGAAATGACCAGCGCGCAAGGACATGCGATGACCAGAAGGACCAGAGCATTGTAGAACCAGTAGTCCCAGGCGCCGCCGAGCAGCAGTGGCGGCACCAGCGCGATGGCGATCGCCAAAGCCATCACGATGGGTGTGTAGATGCGCGCGAACTTGGCCACCCACTGTTCGACCGGCGCGCGGCGGGCATGGGCATCGCCCACCATGCGAATGATTTTCGCGAGCACCGTGTCCGAGGCGGCCTTCGTCGCCCGCACCGTCAGTGTGCCCTCGCCGTTGATCGTGCCGGCATAGACCTCGTCGCCTGGTTCCTTGGGCACTAGCGCGCTTTCCCCAGTAATTGGGGCCTGATCGACGGCCCCTGCCCCGTCCACGACCTCACCGTCGAGGGGGATCCGGTCGCCGCCGCGCACGATAAACCTTGCATTGACTGCCACGGCCGCGGCCGGAACGTCGGATTCAGATCCGTCGTCGTAAAGAACCCGCGCCGTTGGCGGCGCCAGATCGAGGAGCGCGGAAACCGCATTACGCGCCCGCCCCACGCTCCAGCTCTCAAGATAAAGCGAAAGCGAGAAGAAGAAGGCGACCGTCGCGGCCTCAAAAAACTCGCCGAGGCCGATGGCGCCCGCGACGGCCACCACCATGAGCAGGTTCATGTCGGGGCTAAGCCTCCGCGCCGAAGACCAGGCCTTGGGCGCGACAAGCCAGACGCCAAAAAGAATCGCGACGGCGAAGATCCCTGCTTCCACCATAGGCATAGGCACCTCGCCATGGCCCGCAAAGAGCCCGAGCGCGCCGCCCATGCCGGTCTCGACAATGTGAAAAAGGAATCCCGCCGCCCAGAAGCCGCCGCTCAACGAGGTAAAGCGCTTCTGACGTGCCAGATGCGCCGCCTGGTCCTCTGCTGCGTTGTCGGCATCCCATGGCTTGGCGCTCATGCCGGTCGTTGCGACCAACTGCGTGACTTCGTCGTCTGGTATCCTCTCGGCGCTATCGAGGATGGTCATTCGCCCGTTGATCACGTCGAATGCCAGGTGTTCGGTTCCGCCCACTTTCGGCCCGACAACCCGGTTCAGGATCGCCACCTCTTCGGCGCAATCGAGCCCGGAGACCTGAAAGCTCCTTCCGCCAGACGGCGCTGGCGCCGTGGACGCGACGTCCTTGCTGGCGTCGCAACAGGAGTTGCCTCTTGGGTCAGAATGCTCTTGATCACCCGGATGGCCGTGATCGTTGCGGTTGCCGTCGGAAGACATGGATTGACCTCAGGATTCATTGATTCCACATTGACATAGCCCCTACAGTAACTAGAGCTTCAAGGGCAACAAGTGGATATTCGTCCAGCAAGAAAGGCGCCCTGCGGAGGCTTGAAGCTAGCCGCCCCCTTGAAACGACGCGGTTGGAGCAACGCTTGCCGGTACGAAGCGATCAGAATGAGTGAGGTAGACATGCAGAAACGAAACGCGCCGATTATCGCAGCGACATTGGTGCTTGCTGGCTGCGCGGTGCCAACGCTGGACGACGGCGGCGCTCGCAACGAAGTGGGAAGTGTTCCCGAGGCCGTCATTGCCCTTGCTGCGCCTGGTCAGGATCTCACCACGGCGCGGCTTCGTCCCGAGGATGGCTGTTATTGGTATGAACACAGCGGTCCGGTGGAAAACACCTTGGTTCCGCTACGCTCGGCAGGTGGCAACCCCATCTGCACTTCGCGCCAGTCCTGATCAGCCCATAGATGCGTCAAGCCCACGCGTAACACATGATGCGCCAGTCAACTTCTCGGGGTGACGCTGTCTTCCGCCGAGTACAGGAATGCCGTCGAGCCAATCTCGACGTTGGGATAGAGATCATTGATGTGTGCCATGACCATTCGGACGCAGCCGGAACTCGCACGGCCGCCAATGCTTCTTGGATACGGTGTCCCGTGAATCCTTAGATAGGTGTCTCGGTCGCCGACGAAGAGATAGAGGGCTCGCGATCCGAGCGCGTTTTCAGGTCCGGGTTCCATACCGTCAGCGATATCGGCGTAGAGCTCTGGGTCGCGGTCGATCATGTTTTGTGTCGGCTGCCAATGCGGCCACCTGACCTTGCGCTTGATCGTATAGGTGCCCGGTTCGTAAAGTTTACCGCGCGCGATCGCCACGCCATAGCGCATCGCCGTGCCGCCTTCTTCGATGTGGTAGAGATAGCGCGCAACAGCATCGACATGGATATCACCGGGTACAAGTCCGTCCTTCGCGAGGACCCGCTGTGGCAGGAAGCGAGGGTGAAGGCCCCAAGGGTTGGACGTGGCCGGGTCGTAGCCGGGAGGTGTAACCTGTGCGTCCCAAGCTGCCTTCTGCGCATCGGTAGGCCACGTGTCTGCAAGGAGCGGGCTGGATATCGATGCCGAAAACAGCGCGGTGGTCGTCTGGATGAAATGTCGTCTTGTCAGCATATAGATTGCTCCGTTCACGCATTGGACGGCAAACCGAACCTTACCCCGAACGCAGTGTTGTTCGCCCGGGAAGGAGTGAGGCGTTATTGGCAACTTGCTCCATGGTGCCGTTCTTTGTCGGTGGCTTAACTCCTAAAGCTACTAGAGGTTCAAGAAAATTTTCTGTTATCAATAGACGCTGCTACTAATGGAGCTATCCGATCCGTCCCAGAACCGGAAATACGTCGAGCATCCAGTATGACAGCGCGCTCAACTGCCCTGTCATCATCGCCAGCCCCATCAAGATCATCACTATGCCCGCAAGCTGGTGGAGGCGGCGGCCAACCCGGCCGATGGCCCGCAACCGTCCCGCGATCTGGTCGGTGAATCCGGCCACGATCAGAAACGGTATTCCAAGGCCGGCGGAATAGACGGCAAGCAGCATGATACCTTCGCCCATCGTGGCACTCGCCGCACTGGCTGTCAGGATCGCGCCGAGGATCGGGCCGATGCACGGAGTCCAGCCGAAACCGAAGGCAAGACCGAGGACATAGGACGCAGCGGGTTGGCCCCCGGGGATGTTGAGATTGAATCGGAAGTCGCGTTCCATGACCGAAACACGCGCGGCTCCTATCATGAAGAGCCCGAAGAAAATGATGATGCCGCCCCCAACGAGGTTGAGTTCATACCGCCACCGAAGCAGGGCCTGACCCATTGCAGTCGCGGATGCGCCAAGTCCCATGAAGATGGTGGAGAAGCCGAGGACAAAACACAGGCTCAGCCAGACCGCGCGCGACGGCGAAGCGCCGACCACCCCGCCCTCAGCGGCTGTGCGCCCGGTTACGTAGGAGACATAACCTGGCACAAGAGGTAGCACGCAGGGGGACAGAAATGATATCGTGCCGGCTAGGAGGGCGGCGGTGAGGGCGCGCGCCAAGTGATGTCTTCGTCGACCCAGATCAGCAGGGACCCCCGCTTGCGCAGCGATGCGTTGTAGCTGGACCAGTTGGTCGTACGATAGCGGGCGGGAGATGGGTTGCTCATGGAATGCGGCTAACAGCATGGGTTCGCGAAGGGAATCCTGAGGCGTCAGACTTGTGCAACAACGCCCCGTATCATCGACCTAGTGGTGCCCACATGGCAGGCTATTTCAATGGATAGATTTTTCTCTATCAGTATGCCCGCGGCTCAGTTTGTTAGAAATGTCCTGCTGTTCAGCTTCGCTGCATTACTGCCGGTCCTGTTGTTCTACGTCTTACTGGCTCCGGGCTTTGCTCCGGCTCTTGCTGCCGGCGGACCGGCACTCATGCGCTTACTAAGGCAGGTTGCGACCAACGGTTTGCCCGTGGTTTTTGCCGTCAACTATGTCAGTTTTTTCCTTTTCGCTATGACAAAGCAACCAAAGGCGGGCTCAAGAGACACGGCGTTTTTCGTGCTGGTCGATGTCTTGCTCAGAGCCCTTCTCTTTCCAGGTCTCCACGTGCTGATATACGTTCTATCTGCCGACTGGTTCGGGTCATTCGGCGGCAATCGTTCAACCGCTTTGGCGGTTGTATCCCCGACTCTTGCGCGTTCGGCGTTTTTCGAGAACATCTCCGGCGTTTACCTCTATGCGACTATGATAAGCGCGTTGCCGCTCTACGTCTCGGCTTTCGGGCGGTCGGAATTTCTTGGACCGGTTGTACGTCGCTTGCCCATGAACACGGGCGTGATGCTGCTTGCCCTGGCTGCGTTTGCCTTGTCGGTCGGGCTGATCACGATCGGCGCACAAGGCATCGCATCTCTTCAGGCCAGGTGATGGCAGGCTAATCACCGTGGGCGTGGGCGGGGGCGGGGGCGACTTGCGGTGCCACCCATTGCGACAAGTAAACGCGCTCGAAGGCGAACACAGCGATCATCCCGACAGCGGCGTAGAGAACGATCATCGGGTCGCTTTGAAGCTTCATCACGGTGAAAGCTGCCAGTACTATCGCATCGAGCGCCAGGGCAGTCAAAAGCACGATACCGAAGGCGCCGACGTCTGCTCGACGATAGCGGAACACGCCCCAATGTATGATCATGTCCATGACGAGGTAAAAGAAAGCACCGAGGGATGCGATCCGGCCTAAATCAAAGAGCACGGCCAACGTCGCGGCGATGACGACAGTATAGACCAGGGTGTGGCGTTGGATGGGACCTGGCATACCGAAGTGGCTGTGCGGGATCATTTCCATGTCGGTCAGCATCGCCAGCATACGCGACACCGCGAAGACGCTGGCCAGAACGCCGGACGCCGTTGCGACAGCGGCCAGGATCACCGTGAGTATGAAGCCGGTTTGTCCAAGGGCGGGCTGCGCCGCTTGTGCCAGCGAATAGTCACGCGCTGAGATGATCTCCTCGATCGTGAGACTCGAACCGACCCCGTAGGCGACCAACAGGTAGACGACGACGCAGATTCCGATAGAGAACATGATCGCTCGGCCAACATTGCGATTTGGTTCAGTGATCTCGGCTCCGCTGTTGGTGATCGTGGTGAATCCCTTGAACGCAAGGATGGCCAGCGCCGTAGAGGCGATGAACCCCGTGAGCCCGTAGGATTGTGAGGTCTCGGACGCCGCGGCGAACGCAAAACCACTGGACCACAGGGCCGCGATGCCAAACAGAGCTATGCCTCCGATCTTGATCGCGGCCATGATCAACGAGAACAGCCCGACCGAGCGGTTTCCGGCCATGTTCACCAAAAAGGCGAAAACGATCACGGCCACAGCCAGAGCGGGGACCAATGGGCCACCTTCGATATCGAAAGGGCGCAGGACATAGGTGGCGAAGGTTCGCGCGACGAGGCTTTCCGCGATCACCATGCTGAGCGCCATCAGCAGTGCGGCCCCGCCCGCGATGGCTCCGGGGCCATAGCATTTCTGCAGGATCATGGCGATGCCACCCGAGGACGGCCATTTGTTCGACATCCTGATGTAGCTGTAGGCGCTGAAGCTTGTGACGACCGCGCCGGCGATGAATGCAAGCGGGAAAAGCGGGCCGGCGAGCTGCGCGATTTGCCCCGTCAACGCAAAGATTCCAGCGCCGATCATCACGCCTGTCCCCATCGCAACGGCTCCGCCCAGACTGATGGAATTTTCGCGGTACGTTTCTTTTTCGCTCTGCATAAATGGCCCCCTTTTAATTTTGGTTCATCCGAACGCTGTTGCGCGCTTCTAGATACGAACGCCGCGAAGGCGCAGCGAATTGAGCACCACCGAGATTGACGACGCGCTCATGGCGAAGGCAGCAAACATCGGACTGATGAGGATGCCAAAGAAGGGAAACAGAACTCCCGCCGCGACCGGCACGCCGGAGGCGTTGTAGATCAGCGCGAAGAACAGGTTCTGGCGGATGTTGCGCATCGTGGCCCGGGCGAGCCGCCGCGCACGCACGATACCATCAAGGTTGCCCTTGACCAGCGTGACGCCCGCGCTTTCGATGGCCACATCGGCGCCGGTGCCCATGGCGATGCCGACATCGGCCTGCGCGAGCGCGGGGGCGTCGTTGACGCCATCCCCGGCCATGGCGACCTTGTGGCCCGCCTCTTGCAACTCAAGGATGATCCGCGCCTTGTCCTCCGGCAGCACGTCGGCCCGGATCTCATCGATTCCGAGCCGCGTGCCGATGGCCTTGGCCGTGCGTTCGTTGTCGCCGGTCGCCATGATGACGCGGAACCCCAGTTCATGCAGATCCTCGATGGCTTCTGGCGTGGTCTCCTTCACTGGGTCGGCGACAGCAACTAGACCGGCGATCTCGCCATCCAGCACAACGAACATGACCGTCTCGCCTTCGTCGCGGCGGGCATTGGCCTTGGCGGTCAACGCGCCCGCCTCGAGCCCCAATTCGCGGATCATCGCCAAATTGCCGAGCGCGACCGCTTTGCCGTCAACGACCCCCTTGACGCCCTTGCCAGTGACCGCCTCGAAGTCCCGTGCCTCGTCCATTTTGACATCTCGCTCCTCCGCACCCCTGACGATCGCTTCGGCCAAGGGGTGCTCCGATCCGCGCTCAAGCGATGCGGCGAGACGCAAGACCTCGGCTTCGTCGTGGCCGGGTTGCGGGAGTACGTCGACAAGCCGCGGCTTGCCTTCGGTCAACGTGCCGGTCTTGTCGACGATCAGGGTATCGACTTTCTCGAACCGCTCCAGCGCCTCGGCGTTCTTGATCAGCACCCCTGCCTGAGCGCCCCGTCCTGTCGCTGTCATGATCGACATCGGTGTCGCCAGGCCAAGCGCACAAGGACAGGCGATGATCAGAACCGCCACCGCCGAAATCAATGCGTAGGAAAGCGCAGGCGCGGGCCCCCAGATCGCCCAGGCGATGAAGGACAGGACCGCGATACCGATGACGGCCGGAACGAAATATCCCGCCACCTTGTCGGCGTATTTCTGGATCGGGGCGCGCGAGCGCTGCGCGTTCGACACCATCTCGACAATTTGAGCCAGCATCGTGTCGGACCCGACACGCGTCGCCTCCATCACCAGACTGCCGGTGCCATTGATCGTCGCGCCGGTCAGCGGGTCGCCCTCGGTCTTCTCGACCGGCACGGGTTCACCGGAGATCATGCTTTCGTCGACCGAGGACCGGCCGTCCAGAACCACGCCATCGACCGGCACCTTGTCACCGGGCCGCACGCGCAGCCGGTCCCCGACTTGCACGTCCTCCAGCGGGATTTCCTCCTCGGATCCGTCGTCCCGGATGACCCGCGCGGTCTTTGCCGCCATGTCGAGAAGCGCGCGGATCGCCTTGCCGGTCCCCTCGCGGGCGCGTAGTTCCATCACCTGGCCGAGCAGCACCAGCGTCACGATCACCGCCGCCGCCTCGAAATAGACGCCGACATGGCCTTCGGAGTCTCGGAACCCATCAGGGAATATGTCCGGTGCGAGAACGGCAACGACGCTGAAGAGCCAGGCGGCAAGAACGCCCATGCCGATCAGGGAGAACATGTTGAGGTTCAATGTGCGGAACGAAATCCATCCGCGTTCCAGAAACGGCCAGCCGCACCACAAGACCACTGGCGTTGCCAGGATCAATTCGATCCATTGTGTGGTGCTTTCGCCAAAAAAAGTCCGGACTGCGGGGAAACCGACGAATGGCCCCATCGTGAGGACAAGGAGCGGGATCGTCAGGACTGTGCCGACCCAGAACCGCCGTGTGAAATCCACCAGTTCGGGATTTGGACCTTCATCGCCCGGCACACCGGATTCCAGTTCCAATCCCATACCACAGATCGGACACGCGCCCGGATCAGGCTGCCGCACCTGAGGGTGCATCGGGCAGGTGAAAATGGGACCATCATGTCCTGTAGGAACCAGATCATATCGGCCATCGGCCGGCGTGGCACCCGCGTGGTGTTCGTGATGATCATGTGCTGAATGGACCTCGAGCTCCGATTCCGGCACGAGGTGCATCCCGCATTTCGGACAGTTGCCGGGCTCGTCCTGCCGCACCTCAGGGTGCATGGGGCAAACGAATACCGAAGAAGCTGCTGTGGTTTCAGAACTGTCGGGAGTGCTCATTTTGCGGTCCTTTCCGAGAATGCTTCTCTTGCCTAGGGCTTCCATCCGCGGGAGGGTCAAGAGAGATCAGTACGGCGATTACATTGCGGCTCTGCGGGGTGGCGCTGTCCGGCCCCGTTCCCGCCGGGCGAACACGATCAACGCCAGCCCGACCAGCGCCATTGGCATGGAGAGCAACTGGCCCATGGTCAAACCCCACTCACCAAAATGAAGCGCATGGCCGATCGGGTTGTCCGCCGTCACAAATTGTTGGTCCGGTTGCCGGAACATCTCGACGAAACTTCGGGCAAGACCATAGCCGGTCAGAAACACGCCAGCCAAGGCACCGGGCATTTTCAGCCAGCCCCGGCCCCAAGCGAGATAAATGAGCAGTATTCCAAGAATGAGCCCCTCCAATACCGCCTCGTACAGCTGGGACGGGTGTCGGGCGCAGAGGCCGCTAACCCCTGGGCAGGCCTGCGCGACTTCGCCGGGAAAGATCACCGCCCAGGGAACGTCCGTTGGACGCCCCCACAACTCATTGTTGGTGAAGTTCGCCAGCCTTCCAAGAAACAAGCCTGGTGGTGTTGCCAAAGCCAGCAAGTCGCCAGTGCTGAGCAATGACGCGTTCTGTCTAAGGCAGAACAGCAAGGCCGCGATGACAACTCCCGCGAACCCCCCGTGGAAAGACATGCCGCCTTGCCAGACCATCAGAATTTCCAAGGGATTGGCGAGATAATATGCGGGCTGGTAGAACAGTACAAAGCCCAGGCGACCACCAGCAATCACGCCGATGATGATCCACGTCAGAAGATCTTCGATCTGCGTTCGGTCAAGCGGCGGTCCAGCTGACGTCCAGAGCGCGGGACGGCTTATGGCACTCGAACAAATGCGCCAGCCAATCAGGATACCGAAGATATAGGCTAGCGCGTACCAGCGGAGTGCGAATGTGACCCCCCCGATGTCGAAGGAGAAGAGGTCGGTTCCAATATCCGGAAATGGCAATCCCGCTGGCAGCACTGGGTGAGTTCCTCATCAGGAATTTACGTGGGGATTAGATGGCATTGATCGAGCACCGCTAAAGGCGCTCGATCTGCGACAGGGCATCCAACGCCCATCCCGCCATCACGCGGTGTCGAGGGCGTCCCGAAGGAGATCGCGGACTTCGCCGGCGACCGCGTCCAGGTCTTGGTTCTGCACCGCCTGCATCGAAGCGACAGGATCGACCGCGCTGACCTCGGTGTCGCCGTCCAGTTGCCGCAGGATAACATTGCAGGGAAGCATCGCACCGATGCGAGGCTCGATCTCGATGGCTTTGTGCGCCATGCCCGGATTACAGGCCCCCAAGATGCGGTAAGGCGGCATGTCCGCATCAAGTTTCTTTTTCATCGTCGCTTTGACGTCAATCTCAGTCAGAACGCCGAAGCCCTTGTCTGCCAAAGCATCCCGAACACGCATCTCTGCGTCATCGATTTTGGTGTCTTTCAGGACGCGATCATAGGTATAGGCCATGGGAATTTTCCTTTCCGTGTCTCTATTTGTTGGCATACCGAGGCTAAACGGTTCAGGTCGCGGTTCGGTTCAATGTCCCGACCGCGAATGGTTTTGGGGTTGTGAGGACGGGTGCCGGAAAAAAACCGGCACCCATTGGCTCAGTTGTCCTGCATCATGGAGCCGTTGCCCATGCCCTGACCGTTGCCAGGCCGCGCAGGCGCATCTGCCATATTCGACCGCATCATCTGCATCCGCTCCATCCTATCGGCAGGAGCGGCCATCTCTTCCGGCGTCACCGCGCCGTCGCCATCGGCATCGAGGTGTTGGAAGCGATCCACCATCATTTCGCGGATCATCGCGCTGTGGAGAGCTTCAAACTCGGTAATCGAGAGGCTTCCATCCCCGTCGCTGTCAAACTCGGAAAGCTTGGCCTGCAGCTGCGTGCGCATTTCTTCCGGCGTCGTTGTGCCGTCTCCATCAGTGTCGAACATTTGCATCATGCCGCCAGCCATGCCTGGGCTCATCATACCACTGCCCATGCCTGCGCCCATCATGCCTGCGCCCATCATGTTTCCGTGCATGCGCTTCATCATGTCCATCATTCCGCCCATGTTCCCCATCATACCGGGACCACCGTTCTGCATCATGCCTGGTCCGCTCTGGGCGCCAAATTGTCCCCCACGCCCGTGGTTGGCGTCCGCGAATGCGGCACCGCCAAGGGCGGTTGCAGCCAGGGTCATTGCAGCGAGTAAAGTGTTGCGTTTCATTTCGATCACCTCGTGTCAGTGTTGCGATACCCAGCATATGGGGGGCACCTGCAGATGCGGAATGCCACGCGAGCCGGTGTTTTGTATCGCGAGGTCACAAAGGCGGGGTCTGTTACAAATTGCGACAAATCAATTCGGGGCGAACGCTCCTCTTCATCTGAAACATGCGATATCCAGAAAAAAAGGTGTCGAGGATCCGTATACCAACCGAAACCGAACCCATGTTTCGGTAGAGGTGAAATCCGGAAGAGTTGATGTCGAGATTGCTAGAGGCCCTGAATATCCCGAAAATTCAATCATTCAACCCATGGCAGGAGGCTGCAGGGTGCTCTTTTTGAACCGCATTTTCTCAGTTCTAACCTTGGTAATTTTGGCGGGGTGCGGTGCAGGAAACGACATGCGCCCGGATGCTTCAGCCGAAGTCATCAGTAGCGCATCCTACCGTCACGATGGACCGGCCGCGCTGACGTTGTACACCATGATCAACAACAGGTCCGGGGCGGGTGCGCATAGCAGCGTCATGATTAATGGGTCGCAGCGTGTTATCTTCGATCCGGCAGGAACGGTCCGGCTGAGCGCTGTACCGGAACGGGGAGATGTGCTTTATGGCATTACTCCACAAGTGGCCGATTTTTATGCGCGGGCTCATGCTCGCGAGACCTACCATGTCGTCATACAAGAGATCGATGTGTCTCCCGAAGTCGCGGAGCAGGCTTTGCGCCTTGCAATTGCCAGCGGCCCAGCCGCTTCCGGTTTTTGTAGTGCCAGTACCTCCGCGGTACTCAGACAATTACCAGGATTTGAATCCATCGGACGCACATTTTTTCCAAAGCGCCTGATGGCGGATTTTGGCAAGTTGCCGGGCGTGCGAACCACAAAGCTGTTCGAGAACGATGAGGACGACAAATCCGTAGCGATCGCACAGTTCGAAAGTTCACTTGCGACACAGCCGTGAGTGTTCGTCCAACAATTCATTGGAAGATGTCCCTGCACGACGCAGTCCTCGGCGTGTGAGCCAAAGATGCAATAGGTTAGCTTCGAGCGGTAACGCTGTCTTCGGCCGAGTAAAGGAACGCCGTCGATCCGACAGCGACATTCGGATAGAGATCATTGATGTGGGCCATCACCATGCGCACGCATCCCGAACTGGCCCGGCCGCCAATGCTGCGAGGGCTCGGCGTTCCGTGAATTCGAAGGTACGTATCCCGATCTCCGACGAATAGATACAAAGCCCTGCTGCCCAAGGCATTGTTGGGGCCGGGCTCCATACCGTCGGCAAACCGCTCGTAAGCCTCCGGATCGCGTTCGATCATTGACTGCGTTGGCGTCCAGTGCGGCCATTCGACCTTTCGGCGGATCGTATAGGTGCCGGGTTCATAGAGATCGCCCTTGGCAATCGCCACCCCGTATCGCATCGCGGTGCCACCTTCCTCGATATGGTACAGATAGCGCGCGATCGCATCGACGTGAATGTCACCCGGGCGCAAACCGTCATTCGCCAAAACGCGTTGCGGCAGCAGCCTGGGATGCAGCCCCCATGGGTTGGTTGTTGCCGGGTCATAGTTGGCGGGCGTGATCTGCGCATCCCAAGCTGCTTTTTCGGCTGTTGACGGCCAGGTCTTAGCGAATGCTGGCGAACTCAGAGACGCTGAAAACAGCGAGCCGGAAAGTGCAAGGAAGTGTCGTCTTGTAACCATGAAGCGAAGCCCTTTGTTTGTTTTCGATGAATGCGGGACGATTCAAGAAACGTCCGCGACCCCATGCCACCGAACCTTTTGATGTCTTGCGATCGCGACCAACCAGAGGCAAGCAAGGACACCGCTTAGGATCGCGTTCCAACTGGCCATGGACAACGTCAGAAATTCCCAGACAACCTCACTGCACAGAACAAGATTGGACGTATTTGAACTGGCAGAGGGCAGCAATTCCGATACCGACATTTGGGAAACATCGAGGCCGGATCCCGTGCAAGAAGTCGGTCCCTCCCACCAGCCGCGCTCGACACCGGTATGAAACACTCCCAACGCGGATGTGCTGAGTACCGACAGGGCACCGATTATCAGGATTGGCAAAATCGGCAGAGCAAAGAGCAACAGAGCGCCCATTCCAATGGCGATTGCGTGTGGGTAGCGTTGCCAGATGCACATTGCGCACGGCGCGTACCCAAGAGCCTGGAAAACGAAGGCCCCCAACAGCAAGGCGGCTGATCCTGCCGCCGCAGTCATGCCGAGAGATTTTGGTGTCAGGGTCAATGAACGCTCCCATTGGCAGTCGATGGACCTGTTTCTCGCTTGTCAGGTTACGTAGACGGCGAAAGGCCTGTTATCATTCAGAGATTTGTAACGGTATGTATCCGTCTCGACCCTCAGCCGACTCTGATCCACGTTGCCATACCGTCGGCTTGGTGGCTCAACATGTGGCAATGCAGCATCCACGATCCCGGATTGTCCAGGACGACGAGAATATCCCGCGTCTCGCCGGTATCCAGATAGGTCGAGTCCCGGTATGGACCGGCTTCACCCGCCGCATCGAGTTCCCAGAAATGGTGGCCATGCAGATGCATGACGTGTGGGAACCCGGTTTCGTTGCGGATCGAAATGCGCGCGGTCGTCCCCTGCGCGGCGGATAGGAAAGGCCTTCGAGGCAGGCCGGATACGTCATTGAGCGCCCATGTCCCTGTGCCGTTGTGGGACGCGCTTCCCGCACCTCCCTGGAGCACCAGCTCCGCGGTTTGGCCGGGGTCTTTCGGGGCGGGCATTCGGTTGGCGGGCAATGCGGTGATGGGCGCTTTCGCGGGCTCACGGGAACCGGAAACAGCGATTTCGCCAAGGCTCAACGTCTGTTCTCCAAAGCTGTCGTCGAATCTAATAGGCCCGGTCGCATCACCAATCACATCGCATCTTTGCCCCGGAGCGAGAAGGATCGGTTCGAGCGTCCGAGGATGCGCCAGAGGCATGCCATCCAGTGCAACGATCTTGCCTATCAAACCATCCAGGCCGACACGGTACACCCTGTCGATAGAGGGATTTATGAGACGCAGTCGCAGACGGTCGCCTCGTTTCACAGTCTTGCCGGTTCCATTGAAAACAAGTGCCGTGACCGTATTGCCGATACGGCCCTCGGTTGCGAAGTGGGCCGGGTTGAACGCTTCGTCGTACTGCCCGGACTGATCCAGCAAGACATCGAAGAACTGAACAACGATGTCATGGTCGACAGCCGGCGCATTTTGCTCCTCGACGATGAAGGCGCCGAAAAGACCGCGGCTGACCTGATCGTAAGACAGGTAATGCGAGTGATACCAATACGTGCCGGCATCCGGGACGCCGAATTGATAACGATACGAGTCGCCCGGAATGACCACATCCTGAGTGAGGACGTTGACACCATCCATCCGATTTGGAACCCGCAACCCATGCCAGTGAACGAGAGCGCCCTCCTCCAATCGGTTATCGAGGGTAATGCGGGCGGTTTGTCCTTGTCGCATTCTGACTTCTGGGCCCGGCAGACCACCGTTGAAGCCCAACATCGACACGTCGTACCCAGCAAGGTGCGCCTTGATCGATTGGGGCGCGAGGATCAACTCGTGTGTCGCTGCTGGCAAGCGGGTACCAGCCAGCGCAACGGTCATCCCGCCAAGGAAAGACCTCCGGCTCAAAGACAATTCCGTCACCTCATGAATGATAGACTGGCTTTCGCCAACTGCCGCACTTGTGCCATTTCCGGAAGAGGAACTTCAAGGCGACAGAACACTCCTCACGCCGTTGTCACTTTGGGATACAGGAAGACGCGGGCGCCGATTTCAACGCGTTCGTACAGATCCTTCACATGTTCATTCGTCAACCGCGCGCATCCATTCGACACGGCAGACCCAATTGTCTCCGGGGCGTTCGTTCCATGAATGCGAAGATAGGTATCGCGTCCCTCGGCATCGTAGAGATAGAGCGCGCGGGCCCCGAGCGGGTTGTTTGGCCCGCCTTTCAGTCCATCCTTGTACTTTGCGTATTTGCGTGGCTCGCGCCGGATCATGGCGTTCGTTGGCCGCCACCATGGCCATTTGGCCTTGCGCGCTACCGTGAACTCTCCGGGTTCGTACAAACCTTTGCGCCCTACCCCGACCCCGTAGCGGATCGCCATCCCGTCCTCGAGCATGAAATAAAGGAAAAAATCGTCGGGAACGACGTGGACATCGCCTTTAACCCAGTCACCACGACGGGTGTTTACCAATTGTGGTTCGAACCGTTCGGGCAATTTGACTTTGTGGGCCCAGGCAGTTGTGGGCAGAAAGCAACCCATCGCTCCGGCACAAATCAATTCTCGTCTCGTGAAATTCTGCATGGCGCGATCTCCTCGGACCCATGAAAATTCAGTGCGCGTCAGGGGCAAAGAAAAGAAGCCGTGAACCGGGGCAAACGACGCGCCTTTGTTGCCTTGAAACTACGAAAATTCGTGCTTTTGGAACTCTCCAGCGCTGGAATGTTGTTGTTTTACAGAGAACTGCAAGGAGGTGACTGGAAATGCACTACTCACGATTCTTTATGATGATCGGAACATCGACCGTGGTCATGTTCGTTCTGATGTACCTGAACACCTATCTTTGGGGCCATATCTTCTTTTCGGAGACACGCCTTTACATGGCCATCCTGATGGGGGCGACCATGGCCGTGATCATGTTGGCGTACATGTTGTCCATGTATCAGAACACCAAAGCCAACATCGCGATTTTCGTTGGCGCAATAGTCCTTTTCGCGGCGAGCCTCTGGCTGGTTCGCGGGCAATTCACGGTGCAGGACAGGTCCTACATGCGCGCCATGATCCCGCACCACTCGATCGCCATCATGACGTCGACTCGTGCCGAGATCACCGACCCGCGCGTCCGGGGGCTCGCAGACGACATTATCTATGCGCAGGACAAGGAAATCGCCGAAATGCGCTACCTTATTGCTGACATTGGAGCAAACGGCGAAGCATCGGCCACGCGAAGCGAAACGCCGGCGCAGGTTGTGGATGCGCAACAGGCGCTTCAAACGGAGGTCGTGTCGAAGGTCGATCCTGAGTTTCTGACGGAAGACGAAATCGCTGCGGTGTTCCCGAATGGCGGAAATTGCCGCTTTGCTTACACCTCGGACAGTCCGGCTGTACTGGTGACTGGTGAAACCGGCGAAGGGTCTGCCGCCGCAATGAAGATCAGCGGTGATCTGGTGCGCCTGAATGCGCAGGGCGAAAATGCATTTTCTGAAGGCCCGCTGTCGGCCGAGATCGCAGAGACGAACGGTGACCTGACCGATCTGATCGTCAGCGCGGGAACCGACTACGAAGCCGGGTTCCGTGGTCAACTTACGTGCAGCGGATAAGGAGGAA